>AASF01002170.1 GCA_000168735.1 Candidatus Endoriftia persephone str. Hot96_1+Hot96_2
CGTCACAATCTGCACAAGGGGGAGGATGTCTACGCCGCGATCGGTCGCGGTGAGCTCTCACCGGTGCATATCGCCAACTTCAGTGAGCCTCCCAAGCCGCCGCCTCGTGTGGCGCTGCCGGAAGAGTGGAGCCTGAACAAGCCGCCGGCCCGCGGCGAGGTGGTGGTGTCAGGGGGTGGGCGATCTGCTCACCAAGCATGGCGCGCTGCTGCAAGCCGCTCCCTTACGACCCGATCATCGGTTTTGTCACCCGTGGGCGCGGTGTGACCGTGCATCGGCGCGATTGCGCCAACATTCGCAGCATGAATGACCAGGAGCAGAAGCGGCTGGTGGAGGTGCACTGGAGCGAACGCCACGAAACCGTCTACCCGGTCGATTTTCAGGTGTATGCCGCCGACCGCAAGGGCCTGCTGCGTGATATCTCCTCGATCCTCACCAACGAGGAGGTCGATGTAATCGGGGTCAACACCCACAGTGATCGCACCCAGGACCGGGCCACCATGCGCTTTACTGTGGAAGTTACCGATATGGCCCAGCTCAGCCGTCTGCTGCTGAAGGTCGAGCAGTTGCCGGATGTGATCGAGGTGTATCGGCTGGTTGACTGAGCGGCGGCTGCGGCAATCGTTGGGAGGCATACTGCGGATTGGAATTCCCTGCTCAGGCGCGATTTTTTTGCTTTTTGCGCGACTTGGCGACACAATCTCGCCCCGAAAACTCCTTACCCCTTATCAAATAGATTGCAGAGAGAAAAACCATGCGACTGATTCTTCTGGGCGCCCCGGGTGCCGGTAAAGGCACCGTAGCCAAGCTGCTGACCGCTGTCGACGGTTCCGTACAGATCTCCACCGGCGATATCCTGCGCGGCGCAGTCAAGGATGGCACCGAGCTGGGCAAACAGGCCAAGGCCTTTATGGATGCCGGTGATCTGGTGCCTGACGAGCTGATCATGGGCATCGTGAAAGAGCGCCTGCAGGAGGATGATTGCAAGGGCGGTTTCCTGCTCGACGGTTTCCCTCGCACCATCCCCCAGGCCGAGCAACTTAAGACCCTGCTGGCCGATCTCAGCATCGAGCTGGATGCTGCGGTCAACCTGGACGTGCCGCGTGACGTGATCCTCGACCGCCTCACTACCCGTCGCACCTGCGTCGGCTGTGGCGCCATCTACAACGTCAAGTCGATGCCGCCGAAGGTGGAAGGCAAGTGCGACAAGTGTGGCGCCGATGTGGTGCAGCGCGACGACGAGACCGAAGAGGCGATCTCCAACCGTCTCGACGTCTACAATGAGAAGACCGCGCCGCTGACCGACTTCTACCGCAACGAGGGGATGTTGATGGATGTCAACTCCACTTCCAGTGATACAGTTGTTGCGGCAATCAAGGAGAAGCTGGGCATCTGATTCCCACCTCAATGTTTTCTCCTGAGGCCGCCGCAATACAGGTTTGCGGCGGCCCCTCCTGCCTCTGGCTTTCCTCTGAATCACTCTGCCTGATTGCCTGTGGCAGAGACTCTGGCTAGAATCGCCAAGTCTTTCGCTCGATTGTGGTAATTTATCCCTTTGATGCTTGTGGTTAAGCGTGTTCTGACGTGTAACACGTTGAGCGGGGCAGGATTATCTGTTTCTATGCCTACCTGTTGAGTGCCTGTGCTGCCGTCAATCCCGCGGAATGAGGAAACCTGCTTGTCTGAGTTGAACGAAACCAACCTGATGGAGCTCGATCAGCGGTCGATGGAGCGCTGTTTTGTCGAACTGGGCTCCAAAGCCTTCCATGGGCGCAACGTCTTCAAATGGATCCACAAGCAGGGTGTGATCGACTTCAATCAGATGACCGATATCTCCAAGCGGTTGCGTGTGCAGCTGGAGTCGCTGGCGGAGATCCGTCTGCCGGAGCTGGTGTTTGAGCAGCCGGCCCGCGACGGCACCCGCAAGTGGGTGTTGCAGCTGGATGATGGCCAGCGTATCGAGACGGTCTACATCCCGGATGGGGAGAGATCCACCATCTGTGTCTCCTCCCAGGTCGGTTGCGCGCTCAACTGCAGCTTCTGCTCCACCGGCTCGCCAGGGTTTCAACCGCAATCTCTCGGTGGCGGAGATTATCGGCCAGGTCTGGGTTGGCCAGCCGTGAACTGGTGGCATCCACCGACCAATATCGTACTGATGGGGATGGGTGAGCCGCTCGCCAATTTTGATGCGGTGGTGACGGCGATGGATATCATGCAGGACGACTCCGCCTACATGCTCTCCAAATATCGCGTCACCATCAGCACCTCCGGTATCGTGCCGGCGCTAAGACAGCTGCGCGAGGTGAGTGATGTGAGCCTTGCCCGTGTCGCTGCATGCGCCGACCAATGAGTTGCGCGACCAGCTGGTGCCGATCAACCAGAAATACCCGCTGGAGGAGCTGATCCCTGCCTGTCGTGACTTCATCAAGGGCGACAAGCGGCGCAAGATCACTTGGGAGTATGTGATGCTGGATGGCATCAATGATTCGATCCAGCACGCCAAGGCGTTAATCCGGCTGCTGGAGGGGACTCCCTCCAAGCTTAATCTGATCCCCTTCAATCCCTTCCCCGGCACCTCCTACAAAACCTCTCCGCGCGGAGCGGGTCGAGGTATTTCGCCAGCGCCTGATGAAAGCGGGGCATCATCTCCATTACCCGCAAGACCCGCGGGCGAGGATATCGACGCCGCCTGTGGCCCAGCTGGTGGGGCGGGTAAAGGATCGTAGTCAGCGTGAACTGAAAAGAAAAATGCCCGCAACAGGCGGCGGAGGCAGGGGCGCGATGAAACAACGATTCTGGCTGACCCGATTGGCAGTAGTGTCGCTTGCGGTGCTGCTCAGCGCCTGTGCCAGCCAGGGCGAGTTCAGGCCGGAAGGGGGGGCCACTGGCAACCTTGGCGATCAGAATCCGGAAGAGCCCCGGCCGATGTCTACGTGGAGATGGGAATCGTTTATATGCGTGAGGGCCAGCTTGGGATAGCGCTGAAGAAGCCTCAAGCCGGGGCCTGGAGCTCGACCCCAAGAGCGCCGAAGCACACAATGTGATTGCACTGCTCTATGAGCGGTTGGGTGAGGTCGGGCTTGCTGATCAGCACTATACTGAAGCCTTGGTGATCCAGCCACAGAACCCCTATATTCACAATGCTCGTGGCGGCTTCTTTTGTAAACGGGGTCAATATGATCTGGCGGACAAACAGTTTCAACTGGCGTTGGAGAACCCGCTCTATCCGACCCCCTGGGATCGCGCTTACCAACGCTGGCCTGTGTGCCGAGCGTAGTGGCGACAAATTGGCAGCAGAGCGTTATTATCGACGGGCGTTGGGCGCCAACGATCGCTTTTTTCTGGCCCTTTACCAGATGGCCGGGATGATGCTGGAGCAGGAGAATCATCTCGCAGCGCGGGACTATATCGAACGATACCACCAACAGGTGGCGGCAACCGCCGGTTCGCTCTGGATGGGGATTCAGATCGAGACGGCGTTGGGGGATGAAGAGAAAGCTGCCAAGTATAAGAGGCTG
Organism: Candidatus Endoriftia persephone str. Hot96_1+Hot96_2; assembly: GCA_000168735.1. Lineage (GTDB taxonomy): Bacteria > Pseudomonadota > Gammaproteobacteria > Chromatiales > Chromatiaceae > Endoriftia > Endoriftia persephonae. The sequence continues at coordinate 3,519 of AASF01002170.1, forward strand.
CTCAGGGGAAAATTCCCGGATGCTCCTGAGATACAGCTCCTCAACCAAATAGAACGATAATGAGTGTACTTTCCACCAAAGATGCGGAGCAGATGGGAGCAGGTCAGCCGATAGAGGGGCCTGGCAGCCGCTTGCGAAAAGAGCGGGAAGCGCTGGGTATAGATCAGATGAAGCTAGCCGCCCAGCTGCACCTGAGCGAAACCATGATCGAGGCCCTCGAGTGGGATGACTATGAAGTCCTACCTAGTCCGGTGTTTGTGCAGGGCTATCTGAAAAACTACGCGCGCATCCTCGGTGTGCCGGAACATGAGGTGATCGACGCCTACCGGGCCCTTGCACCACTGCCGGAAGAAGCGCGCGCGCTCAACGGCAACCGCAAAGTCCTGAAGGAGATGCGTAGCAACCATGGCGGAGTGCGCATCGTGACCTGGGTGATCGTCATCGCCCTGCTGCTGCTGCTGGCGATCTGGTGGCAGGGAGAGCAGGAGCTCCACGATATGAGCACAGCGGACCAGGCGACGCTGCAGGAGTCGATGCTGGAGGAGGGTGAAGCGGCGCCCGACAACCCAGGCCTTAGCCTACCTCCGCCACTCGAGGTGACGCCCAAGAAGATAGCCCCAGCAACTGAGATTGAACCGCCCACTCCACAGGATGAGGCAGCAGTTGTTGAGCCGCCGCCGCTTACACAGACTCTGACGGAAGAGACAACGCAGGTTGATGCGCGCGAGCCGGTTGGTGCAGCAGCGGAGATCGCCGCTGAACAGAGCGCAGAGGTTGTCGTGGAGGCATTGCAGGAGGCGGCGCCGACCACCTCCGATGCAGTCGAAGCGGAAGAGTCTGTCGAGGTCGACGCGGCTCCGGCTGAGCCGGGCTCTGCGTTCCCCAGTGTGGTGATCGAGTTCAACGACTCCTGTTGGGCAGAGATCCGCGATGCTTCCGGCCGTACTCGCCTGATCGGCAACATGAAGGTGGGTGACCGGCGGGTGCTGGGCAATTGGCCGGCACCCTATCGGGTGTTATTTGGCAATGCCGGAGCGGTCAACATGAGTATCAATGGCGATACATTCGATCTCGAGCCCCACACCCGCCGCAATGTCGCCCGTTTTCGCTTCGATCCTGCAGACTACTGATTACACACGCCATCAGGGTTATAACCCGCTCGCCGGGACGTGGTAAGCTCCGGCGTTTGATTTTACGCGACAATCCGCCAGTAACTGGCCGATGGCAAAGAATATTCAGGCGATCCGCGGGATGAAGGACATCCTGCCGCAACAGACCCCCCTCTGGCATTTTCTCGAGGACCGGGTACGCTCGGTGCTCACCCGCTATGGCTACGATGAGATCCGTATGCCGATAGTCGAGCAGACTGAGCTGTTTAAGCGCTCCATCGGTGAGGTGACCGACATCGTCGAGAAGGAGATGTACACTTTCGCCCGATTCGCAACGGAGACAGTCTCACTCTGCGCCACGGAGGGTACTGCTGGCTGCGTGCGGGCGATGCTGGAGCACGGCACTGATCCACTAATCAGGTGCAGCGGCTCTGGTACCGAGGACCGATGTTTCGCCACCGAGCGACCGCACGCAGGGGCGCTACCGCCAGTTCCACCAGATCGGCGTGGAAAGCTTCGGTCTGGAAGGCCCCGATGTGGATCTGGAGCAGATCCTGATCACCCACCGGATCTGGCAACGAGATCGGCCTCGACGGGCTGGAGCTGCAGATCAAGTACCCTCGGGTACCTCGCAGGAGCGCCAGGCCTACCTGGGCGATCCTGGTGGACTATTTCCGCGCCCATCAGAAGCAGCTAGACGAGGATAGCCGGCGCCGTCTGGAGAGCAATCCACTGCGTATCCTCGACACCAAGAATCCCAAGATGGCGGAACTGGTGGCTGGGGCACCCGAGTCTGATGGAGTATCTGGGTGATGAGTCAAAGGCGCACTTCGAGACCCTGTTGGCGGGTCTCGACGGGGCTGGCGTGGCCTACGTCGCCAACCCCCGGCCTGGTGCGTGGGCCTCGACTACTACTCTCGCACCGTGTTCGAGTGTGGTTACCACCCGTTTGGGTGCCCAGGGCACAGTCTGTGCCGGTGGGCGCTTCGATGGCCTGGTCGAGCAGCTTGGCGGCAGGCGGGTGCCTGCAGTGGGGTTCGCGATGGGGCTGGAGCGGCTGATCGCGCTGCTCGAAGAGACCGATCTGGCGGAGCGCCCTGCCAGGCATCGACCTCTATCTGGTGATGGTGGGGGAGCGGGCGCCAGGCGCGGAAGGGCATGCTGCTGGCAGGAACGGCTGCGGGATCAGCTGCCCAAGCTGCGGTTGATCGCCCACTGTGGTGGCGGCAGCTTCAAGAGCCAGTTCAAAAAGGCAGACAAGAGTAATGCCCGTTACGCGTTGATCTTGGGCGACGACGAGTTGGCGCCGGGGAGAGGTAGGCCTCAAGCCCATGCGCGGTCGAGGGTGAGCAGCAGCAGGTGGCACCTGGAGCGATTGAGCGAAGTGATCACCGATGTTTTCGAATTGAATACCAAGTAGGGTTGAGAGTCATGAGTGGATATCAGACCGAAGAAGAGCAGGTCGAAGCGTTAAAAAAGTGGTGGAAGGAGAACGGCACCTCAGTGATCGCAGGCATCGTGCTCGGGTTCGGCGCGGTGTTTGGCTGGCAGGCCTGGAACGGCTATCAGGATCGCGTCGGTGAGGAGGCCTCGGTTGCCTTCAGCCAGATGATCGATGCCATCACCCAGGGGGCAGAGCCGAATCAGCGCTGAAGCAGGCGGAGCTGCTGCGGGCTCGAATATGAATCCAGCGCCTATGCGGTGTTTGCTGCACTGGCCCAGGCGAGCCTGAAAATGGAGCAAGGCGACAGTGCGGCGGCTCGCTCGCAGCTTGAATGGGCGATGCAGCATGCTGAAGAGCCCGGTCTGAAACAGCTGGCGCGACTGCGCCTGGCGCGGATCCTGCTGAGCTGAAGGCGAGACCGAGGCCGCAGCCAGTCTGGTGAAGGCTGCGTCAGCCGGTGGCTTCGACAGCGAATTTGCCGCACTGCGGGGTGATATCGCACGCCAGCAGGGGGATCTGCAGGCGGCCCGCCAAGCCTATCAGTTGGCGTTGGCCGGCCGATGTCGGCAATGGCGAACTGGTGCAGATGAAACTGGATGACCTTGGAGTTGCAACCCCCTGAGGCGATGGAGATGATACGCAAGCTATTTTGGGTTGCTCTGATCTTGCTGCTGGGCGGCTGCAGCGGCTTCTCGGCCAAAGACAATGCTGATCCGCCGGCTGAGCTGGTGGAGCGACAGGCAGAGTTGGCGGTTGAGACCCTCTGGCAGCAGCAGGTAGGGGGCACCGATGGCCGCTTCCTGGCGATCGCGCCGGCGCTGGATGGTGAACTGATCTATATCGCCAACGCTGCCGGTCAAGTGAGTGCGATCGAGCGGGCTGGGGGCAAAACCCGTTGGCAGCGTGATACCGGTTTGCCGATCACCGGTGGCCCCGGTGTCGGCGAGGGGCTGGTGTTGGTCGGTACGGCCGAGGCGGAGCTGCTGGCGCTGAGTGGCGAGACCGGTGAAGAGCTGTGGCGCCGGCGTGTCAGCAGTGAGGTCTTGGCGCGGCCAGTGGTGGGGCAGGGCGTGGTGGTGGCGCGTACCATTAATGGTCGTGTCGCCGGCTTCGATTTGACCAGCGGCCAGCCGCGTTTGGGTCTTCGATCGCAGCGAACCGCTGCTGACGCTGCGCGGCAACAGTGCGCCGCTGATCAGCAACGGCCAGCTGCTGGTGGGGTTCTCCAATGGCAAGCTGGCGAGTCTCTCCCTGGAGAGTGGCAACGCGATCTGGGAGGCCACCGTCTCCACCCCCCACGGTCGCACTGAGCTGGAACGCATCGTTCGACCTGGATGCCGATCCACTGGCGGTGGAGGGGATGGTCTACGCGGCCAGTTTCCAGGGCGAGGTGGCGGCGATCGCCGAGGCCAGCGGGGTGGTGCTCTGGCGACGTGATCTCTCGGTTTATGCCGGAATGGATGGTGACTGGCGCACCCTCTACGTGAGCGATGATCAGGCCCATGTGTGGGCGCTGGATGCGACCAATGGCGCGGCCCTCTGGCAGCAGTCCGAACTGCATGCGCGACGCCTCTCGGCCCCGGCGATGGTCGGCGACTATCTGGTGGTGGGCGACCTTTGAAGGCTATCTGCACTGGCTCTCCCAGGATGACGGGCGGTTGGTGGCGCGCACCCGGGTGGGCGATGGTGGGATCCGTGCCAAACCCCTGGTGGTCGATGGTGTGGTCTATGTCTATGACGATGGCGGCCGCCTGAGCGCGCTACGTCCCGGTCCTTTGCGTTAATTCTGATGCTTCCTGTCATTGCCCTGGTGGGCCGCCCCAATGTGGGCAAATCGACCCTCTTCAACCGCTTGACCCGCAGCCGCGACGCGCTGGTGGCGGATCAACCTGGTCTTACCCGCGACCGCAAGTATGGCATGGGGCGGCTCGGCCCCGGCCCCTATGTGGTGGTGGATACCGGCGGTCTCAGCGGTGAGGACGGGGTTGACCTGCTGATGGAGCAGCAGGTGCGCCAAGCGATTGGCGAGGCCGACCATGTGCTGTTGCTGCTGGATGCCCGTGAGGGCTGCACCGGCGGCGATGCGATCATCGCCGAACAGCTGCGCCGTACCGGCAAACTGGTGACTGCGGTGGTCAACAAGAGTGAAGGGCTGAGCCGGGATGCCGCCGCCAATGAGTTTTTCAGTCTCGGCCTTGGTGAGCCGAAGGCAATCGCTGCGGCCCACGGACAGGGGGTGCACGGCCTGATCGTCGAGGTGCTCGAGAGCACTGCCGCCGGTGGAGATGCCGGAGGAGTTGCCAGAGGGGATCCAGATTGCGGTGGTGGGCCGTCCCAATGTGGGCAAGTCGACCCTGGTCAACCGCATGTTGGGTGAGGAGCGGGTGGTTGCCTTCGATCAACCTGGCACCACCCGTGACAGCATCTTCATCCCCTTCGTCCACGATGACAAACACTACACCCTGATCGATACTGCCGGAGTCCGACGCCGCGCGCGGGTCAACGAGGTGATCGAAAAGTTCAGCGTGATCAAGACGCTGCAGGCGCTGGAGCAGGCCAACGTGGCGCTGCCTGGTGCTGGATGCTCAGCAGGGGGTGGGGGAGCAGGATGCCAATCTGGCCGGCCATATCCTGGAGAGCGGTCGTGCCCTGGTGCTGGTGATCAAACAAGTGGGATGGTCTGGATCAGGGGCAGCGCCACGCAGGTGCGCGAGCGAGATCGAACGGCAAGCTGCCGTTTCTCGACTTCGCCACCCACCACTACATCTCGGCGCTGCACGGTTCAGGGGTCGGTGATCTCTACCGGCTGGTGGATCGGGCCTACGCCAATGCGACCCGCGATCTGGCCACGCCCGGGAGCTGACCCGGTTGCTGGAGCTGCTGGTGCAGGAGCATCCAGCCGCCCGCTGGTGCGTGGCCGGCGTATCAAGCTGGCGCTATGCTCACCAGGGGGGCAAGAATCCGCCGATCATCGTGATCCACGGCAATCAGACCGAGCATGTCCCCAGCACCTACAGACGCTATCTGGTTGGGCGCTTCCGGCGGTGCCCCTGAAGCTTTCAGGGCACGCCGATCCGGCTCGAATTTCGCTCCGGGTGACAACCCCTATGAGGGCAAGCGCAACAAGCTCACCCCACGCCAGATCCAGAAGCGCAAACGATTGAAGAAATACGTCAGTCGTAAGGGGTAAGGCGCCTTTGCACGAATCATGAAGGGCAGCCTTGGCGGCCCAAATTTCCCGCTGCTGCATTGAAAATCTTGGCAATAGGCCGGCTATTGCTTGCGATTCCCGCCTTGCCGCGAATAATTTGGCCTCACAATTCTGCCCGCCTAGATTCATGCAGAGGCTCCTTATGCGTCAGCGGTTTCCTACAGAGAGGCGCGGCGTCGCTCTGATGGATTCTCGTTCTTATTGCAGCTAGTTTCATAAGCAAAGGACAAAGGTATCAGCCCAGCGAGCGGGCCTTGTAACCATGCATAAGGAAATGCGCCATGAAATTCAAACGACTCCCAGCCCTGGTTGGGCTCTCCTTCGCCCTGTTCGGCTTTAAGGGCCAGGCCTCTCTGCTGATCAATGAGGTCGACTATGATCAGCCGGGCAGCGACACTGCCGAGTTCATCGAACTTTTCAACGCGGGTAACACTTCCCTCGATCTCTTTGGATACTCCCTGTCGTTGATTAATGGCAACAGTGGTGCCATTCTACCGCAGCTTCGATCTGCCCGATCTGCAGCTGCAAGCAGGGGCCTACTTTGTGCTCTGTGGCGACAGTGCCAATGTGATCAATTGCGACC
>AASF01002169.1 GCA_000168735.1 Candidatus Endoriftia persephone str. Hot96_1+Hot96_2
GATCCGTCCTCTACAAGCAGAAGAAAGCACCACAAAAATCAGGTTGCTAGCACCGAATACTTTTGTGCTCGATTGGGTACGTAATCACTACATTAAGATCATCAACAGTTACCTTGATGAAATATGCAAGGATGAGCGTCCAATAGTTGAAATTATAATTGGCACTAGAAAAAAACCTACCCAATTACCTGATAGATCTGTAAAAAAACAAGCCACCATTGAAAGAAGCGACAAGCTAGAATCTGTATCTGCAATCGAATCAAATCTAAATCGCAGCTTTACATTTGAATCTTTTGTTGAAGGAAAATCGAATCAACTTGCTCGTGCTGCGTCCATGCAGATTGCCTCTAATCCTGGAAAAGCATATAACCCTCTCTTTATATATGGAGGTGTAGGCCTGGGAAAAACACATTTGATGCATGCGGTTGGTAACGCTATCCTCTCTGAAAATCCTAATGCTAAGGTCCTATATCTTCACTCTGAACGATTTGTCGCTGATATGGTTAGAGCCCTTCAGCACAATAAGATTGATGAATTCAAAAAAAGATATCGGTCAGTAAATGCGCTTCTGATTGATGATATCCAGTTCTTTGCCGGTAAAGAGAGATCACAAGAAGAATTTTTTCATACATTTAACGCACTTTTTGAATCCCAACAACAAATTATTCTTTCTAGTGACCGTTTTCCAAAAGAAGTCAAAGGATTGGAAGAGCGTCTTAAATCCAGGTTTGGTTGGGGGCTGACAGTCGCAATCGAACCGCCAGATCTTGAAACAAGGGTCGCTATACTTAAGAGTAAAGCCTTACAGTTAAATGTAGAGCTGGGGGACGAAGTTGCCTTTTTTATTGGCAAGAAGATTCGCTCAAACATCCGTGAATTAGAAGGAGCATTGCGAAGAGTTGTAGCAAATTCAACTTTTACAGGGAAAGAAATAAGTATTGAGTTTTCAAAAAACGCACTTCGAGACATGCTTGCGGCACAAGCTAAACAAGTAACTATCGAAAACATTCAAAAAACGGTATGTGAATATTTTCAAATCCGGACCTCAGATTTACTTTCTGCAAAACGAAGTCGTTCAATTGCCCGGCCACGCCAAATTGCAATGACATTAGCAAAAGAACTTACAAACCATAGTCTCCCGGAGATAGGATCTGCATTCGGCGGGCGAGATCATACAACAGTTATACATGCAAATAAAAAAATAAATGAGTTACGTGATAGTGATCCAAGAATTGCTGAGGATTACTCTAACCTCTTAAGAACTCTTTCAAGTTAATATGGCAAAGTTCTAGAAAGATAAAATATTGGAAAATGTCCATAATTTATTGACAAAAAGCATGCTAACTCATAACAATTTTCAAAATTAGCAGGTAGAAAAACAAGTAAAACAATTACTTATAAAGCAATCTTACGTGCTATCTACCTAATAATTAATTATATATTAGGCATCAATATGAGTATAAAAATGAAGCTACAAATCAATCGGGAACATCTACTTCTTCCACTCCAAAAAATTACTGGGGTTGTAGAAAAGAGGCAAACACTTCCAATCCTTGCAAATGTATTATTTCAAGCCAAGCATAATCAGTTGATCATGACAGCAACAGATCTAGAGATTGAAATGCGTACTTATTTAGATATCGACTGAGAGTGATGAGTTTGAGTTCACTATACCGGCCCTAAAGCTACTAAGCATATGTAAATCTTTACCAGAATGGTTCAACTTTCAAATATATGAGGGAAAAGAAATAGATAGGGTAAATATACTCTACAGGGTAACAACAGAATTTTCATTAAGTTTGGTTACCAGTCGAATGATTATCCATCGATCCAATCTTCATCAAGTAATATTTCCTTTGAAGTCCAACAAGGTATATTAAGGAAACTTATTGCAAATACGCAGTTTGCAATGGCACAACAAGATGTACGGTATTACCTAAATGGTCTTCTGCTAGAAATCAGTAATGGAATTATAAAAACTGTTGCAACAGATGGGCATCGTTTGGCCTTTAGTCAAATAAAGGCTATCGAAAATTATGAACTTAAAACGCAATTGATTATCCCACGAAAAGCAATTATTGAATTGTATCGTTTACTCGATGAATCAGAAAATACTATTCGATTTGAAGTCTCGTCGAATTATGTTCGTGTCCATTTGGATAGAACAATATTCACATCAAAGTTAATTGATGGCGTATTTCCTGACTATGAAAAAGTTATACCGAAAAATAATGAAAATAAACTTGTGATGGATAAATCTGAATTAAAGAAATCACTACGGCGAGCATCGATTCTTTCTAATGAAAAGTATAAAGGGATAAAATTAGAGATAAAGGAGGACCGCGTTCAAATAATAGCTAATAATCCTGAACAAGAAGAAGCAAAAATTGAAATAGACCTTGATTATTCGCGGAAAGGAATTAAACATCGGTTTAAATGTAAACTATCTGTTAGATGTTTTAAATGCAATAATTGAGTCTAACATTACTATTGAATTCAAAAATAAAGATAGCAGTATCCTAGTATATGGGGCTGAAAACCCAGATAGCAAATACGTCATAATGCCGATGAGAATATAGTATTTATCGCGCTGTCCGCGTTTGTTTTCAGCGGTAGAAAGTAAAAGCGGTATTTTTCAAGCTAGTTGCCGTCTTTTTAATACGCTGCTTGTTTTATCCGTCGATCAGCGTGCTCGGGATTCAGCGAAACAGTGCCGATAGGTGAAAAATCCCTGTGTGTCCAGATTAACGCCACTGATGCTTCGCCCTTGGCCCTGAGCATATACTTGATCTGGGTAATCCCTCTATTTTTAGCTGGTCTCAAGAGTAGAGGTTAGGCTACCAAGGCCAATTTCTGTTTTGGGGTGATGCCGCCTAAGGCCATATTCGGCCGCTTATGATTGTAGGTCCATAACCAGCGGGCCGCAAAATCCTGGTCTTCAGCCAATCATAACGCACTGTTCTATTGTAAGGTCCAATGTATCCATTTTGTTGCGGGTTAGCCGGTTGTATGTAGTCAAGACAGATGCCTCGCTTTTCAGTCCACGCCTGTAGGGTGCCACTGATGTATTCTGGTCGGATGGCCGCTGGTTTGTGGCCACGCCACTCGATGATGTGCTCCAAGGCTCGGATCACGCGCCCGGGCCTGGCAATGAGAAATCCACCTCAATGCCCAATCCTTCCCGGTAGAAGTCATCAATCACATGGAACAACCGAAAGCTTCGACCGTCCGTGAGCTGGTCGTGCATGAAATCCATCGACCAAACAGTGTTGATCATTGTTGGTACCGCCAGTGGTTCCGGTTTCTCACGCACGATTCGCTTCTTTGGCTTGATTCGTAAATTCAGCTCCAGCTCACGGTAGATGCGGTACACTCGTTTGTGATTCCAGCCAAAGCTTTTGACGTCCGTAGATACAGGAAACACAAACTAAAACCCCAATTGCGCTGATTATAAGTAAGACGTATCAGCAATTCGCAATCTCGGCGTTCTCATCGGACAGCTTCGGTTGATAACGGTAGCATGTCTTGCTGATCGTGAAGGCGGTGGATACCAGACGCACATTGATCGAGCGTTCCGTCATGACGGTCTTTGCCATCTCGCGCCGACGAGATGGATTCACCACTTTTTTGCCAGTACTTCCTGGACAATCTCCGCCTTGAGCCGTTCCTCGGTATACATCTTCTTCAAACGCCGGTTCTTCTCTTCCAGTGCTTTCAATCGGGACATCATAGAGGCATCCATACCACCGTACTTCGAACGCCATTTGTAGAAGGCAGCGCTACTCATGCTGTGCTCCGCTCAGTTTACTGAGAAAATTCTACTTTTGAGCGCAACTGTTTTTCGGGGGAGTTACCGGAGCTTTCGGGCACTCGATCCCACTGCTTCGTCGACCCATCCCAGCCAGTTGCGCCCGCTTCGGGGTACGAAGTCACTCGGCCTCGTTGTCCTCCCAGAGGGCATCCAGCTTTTCTCGCAGCACCAATACGCTGCCCTTTTAGCCAGGTCCTTCTCCTTGCGTCTGAGATCCCGTTCGAGTGTTTGATTCGCTGCTTGTCCCGCTTCGCCTCACGCTGCCTCTGCTTCCCCGTCGACTGAGTACCTTGTAGACAGGCTTCTTTCCTTCGTCTTATCTGCTCAGGGTAGGGCACTTTGTCTGCAGACAATATCCACTGACTTCCGGCTCGATCGTTGAGGTGGTCTCTACCACTGCGCCAATTTTGCCTCCGGTGATCACGCTTCTGTCCGTTTTTCGATGCCTGGCACTGGAGCTCTTCGTTCTTTGGCTTGCTTTCGCCAATTGTATAGTGACGGTTCTGAAATTCCCTCTTCCTTTGCCACCTCCGACACGAGATGGCCGTTCGACGGCAATAACTTCCGCATTACCGATGCTATATGTTCTTCTGAGCAATCAGGAATTTGCTCCTCTTTCTGGCCCTTGTCTGCTCTCATTGCCCCATCACGGGGAGGTGACAACTATCCTGATACAGAGGGGGGTATCCCCATGCAAAGCGTGCCACCGAGGCCATGGGTGAGATGGGCTTTCTACTCGTGTTCAAGAGCGTGTTGCGCCATGATCACTGGGCAGATTATTGCTCCTGCAAAATCTGCATTTCCACAATGAATGATGGTCAAGTCGTACTACCATAAGAATGCATCCATGCCCTGTGCAATGCCCATCACCTCTGTAAGCTTGCGAGGCGCCTTGAGACAAGATCACCAGCAGTGGGCAAAGGATATAACCAATATCAGAATAGCGGTACAGGGTGCTGGTGGTCAGTTAACATCAAATATGTCCGAACTATGGTGCCAGCGATATCGAAAACCAATTGAAAAGCAGTGGTTGAACGTCCGCCGTCCGCTGAAAAAGGCAACGAAAAGGGAAATGTGGCAGGTTCAAATGATCAAAAGCCAGAAACTTACTGGAGCGATTACGAGACTTCGAGCAAGATGTCCTGTGCTTCATGGATGCGGAGAAAGTTCTCTTTACCGATAATCAAGGTAAAAACGATCTGGTATGGCAAAGGTGCAGCGGAAGCTCTCCAATTGTTTGAGATTCATGGAAGGGACAAAAATCTTTTGTCGAGTTCGAAGTTACCTGTCAACTTACTGAAAGTAGGGCATGACGGCCACACAAACACTGATGCTGCATTTTCAGGAGAAGAACCCACAGCTCAGGAAGTTGAATGAGGCTAATGTAGCCGACCCTGACAGAATGGGCTGAATAATTACATTCATGGTCCCGTTTGTACTATGGGCTGGAGCACATCAGCGGCGTAGGCCATACTGGTTTGGGCTGATAAATGCGGCATCCGTCTGGACTACACTCGCTCGGCAGGCTGCACTAAAATGCGCACACGGAATGCCAAACCTAACGGTGGCTATGATTGGTTGGTCCAATATTTGTTTGGGCCATTGATGAGGTTAAGGATTTTGTGACCGCTGGTTGTGGACCTACAATCATGGCGCTCGAACACGGGCTTTGGTGGTATAAAAATAAAATAGGAATTGGTCTTGGCGACCTAACCGCAGCCATACCCTCGCACATAGGAAGCAGTTTATCCACTTAGCGCTCCACTCAAATCCATGGAGCACGGGCGTTCTTTGCGCTGCTAAAGCAATAGTAGAAAAGAACCGAAGCTAAAATCCTGCAATGTTTCACGTGGAACAGTAAGTACAGGTAAAGTCTTTTTGAATATATTAGAATCGCTGAATAGGGCCTAGCTTCTTGGATGCCCCCGATTCAGTGAAAGCCATCCGAGCCTGAGGCATATTTGGGAACGCCCTCAAATGGCTCGATGTGAGCGCCTTGGGTGCAATATTGAGTTTCAATGGGTCCCGATGCCCATCATTTTTCTTGATGGCGGAGGTGTTTTCTTAGCATCATTTCACCCAGCTCCGCTGTTGAGCAAAGGCTCCACGAGCCCAGACACAGAAATGTCCTCCACTGAAATCTTGCTGTCTGCCTTGGAGCTTATGGGTTATCGCGATCGCACTCTGTAGATGGCGCCCGGAGCCAGGAGGATTTCAGCGAGGGAAGACCGTTGGTGCCGATAAGAAAGCCTCCAGACTTGGGCGCAACTATATCGCCCTGTTTCACGACTTGGGGATTATAAGTCTGTGAGCGGTGCGGCTACAAAACCGTCGAGCGTTTCACTGAAGACCTAAAGATCCATCAAGGTGGTCCGCACGATCCTGGCGCCTGCTCCGATATATCCAAAGCCTTTATCAAGGGCGCCAGCACCTATCTGCCCAACGCTGAACTGAGCTTTGATCGCTTTCACATTGTTCAGCTAGCCAACAAGGCTAAGGCTGTCGATGAAGGCAGGTGGAATAGGTCAAAGAGGCGCTATGTGAAATTCTCTCTACCCTGCTGATGCTCGACAATGCCAACAAGAATGCTCATGAAGTGGGCAGAGCTGGGGCACGTCGATTGCCGGGTTCCCCAGATAAAGAAGATGGTGACCATCTATCAAGGCGTACCTCTCCGGCATCCTCAATGGATCCACAGTGCAACTGAGTAATGGATGTGTGGAGGCACCAACTCGCTGATTTAGGCCGTCAAAGCGAGAGCTAGAGGTTACTGGGCCTCCCGTAGCCTGATTGCGATAGCTTACCTGATTGCCGGAAAGCTCAGCCATCTACCTGCATCCCCCTTTACGAGGCCGAGCTTATGCTGAGCAGGTGCCCACACAATCCTGGAAAGAGCCTAAAGTATTGTTACAGATACTGCATGGGGAGGTGGCGGAATGGGTATGCAAGTTGGTGCGTGAGACTTGTGAGACATTTGAGATGTGCATTGTGCCGAGGGGTGGTGAGTAAAGGCCATGCCCACATATTGGTGAGCGAACTGCTGAGTCTTGTGCCGGGAGAATTATAAGGTGCACCAAGGGACGAACGTCTGAAGAGTTTTCCTATTTAAAGAAACGGTGCTGCGGGAAGGCATTTTGGGCGAAGAAATACTTCTGTGCCACGGCCCGGCAGATGACCGAAGAATTGATCAAGGAGTGTTTGGATCATCATTTTGAGCCGAATTCTAGCGATATTTTTCGGATGGAGCCCGACTAGACGCATCGTTCAGTCGATGCGAATCCGTACCTTTAGTCCGTAACCCAAATCCTCCTGCCTTGGCCGGTGGCTGTTTAGTGATGAAGACCGGGTATTCCCGGGCGAATCAACAGTCGACTAATAACCATGAGCGATCAAGTATAACTCTTATCGAATCCCCCATAACCTCTTGTTTTAAAGATAAAAATAACCGCTCTTTTGCCTGTCTTAACGTTAGCAAATTTGTGTAGATCGCTGCGCGATAGCGCAGTACCACCAGCGGTGTGGGAGCCTCCTAGCAGACAGCGCATTGAGATAGAAGCTAGCCCTCACGGTTAGGCTCCATTTCTAATCTGCGTAATAAATGGGGGATTACTAATGTGTTTTGTCGTAAACTGTCTAAACTTAGATACTGGCGCTCCGTCCCAGGCACATCTTACGTTTCAGCGTCCCACCCATAAGCCAAGGCGTCCCGAAGGAAGTACCCTTGGGGTGTAGGCGCGGTCCGTAAGGAATGCTGTGCCCTCTCCAAGAGGCCGCAACGCCGCCTTGCTCATGGGCGGGACTCGCTAGGCGCGTCTAAGCGCCGCTGTGAAATGTAAGATGTGTTTGGGACGAAGTAGTAGTTTGTATTGGTAAAAAAGTCTACATGCCCATCATAACTCGAGTGCTTTTATTCAGTTTTTCAATTAGTTGAATGGGGTTCTTTTCTAATGTCCTACGGTTCGTCAAATATTAAAGTTCTTAAAGGCTTGGATGCCGTTCGCAAGCGTCCCGGGAATGTATATTGGAGATACTGACGACGGGACCAGGGCTTCATCATATGGTGTTCGAGGTTGTGGACAACTCAATTGATGAGGTACTTGCTGGTTATTGTGATGAGATTAAAGTAGTAATCCACTCTGATCAGTCTGTGAGTGTCTCAGATAACGGGAGAGGAATTCCTGTAGATATTCACCTAGAGGAAAATCGCTCGGCAGCAGAAGTGATAATGACGGTTCTGCATGCTGGTGGAAAATTCGATGATAACTCTTATAAGGTTTCTGGCGGGCTTCATGGCGTTGGGATATCAGTGGTTAATGCCCTTTCAGATTCGTTAGTACTTACAATTAAACGCCAAGGAAAAGTCTGGCAACAAGAATATTCTCGTGGTGAGCCTGTGTTCCCACTTAAGTCAATCGGGGATACAGAAAAAACAGGAACTACGGTTTGCTTTAAGCCAGCAAAAGAAACGTTCTCAAATATTGAATTCCATTACGATATCCTTGGCAAAGCGGTTGCGAGAATTGTCATTCCTGAATTCAGGAGCGCGCATCATTCTGCGTGAGGAGTCGTCTGGAAAAGAGGATGTTTTTGAGTACAAGGGCGGCATTCTAGCTTTTGTTGAACACCTCAATAGAAATAAAACACCGATTCATAAGAAAGTATTCCACTTTTCAACTGATAAGAATGATGTTGGTGTTGAAGTGGCGCTACAGTGGAATGAGTCTTATCAGGAAAATATTTTCTGCTACACAAACAATATTCCTCAACGAGATGGTGGTAGTCACCTTGCGGGATTTAGAGCAGCGCTGACAAGAACGCTTAATCAATACATTGAGAAAGAAGGCGTCCTGAAAAAACATAAAGTAAATACATCTGGAGATGACGCCAAGGGAAGGCTTGACAGCCAGTTCTATCAGTTAAAGTGCCTGATCCAAAGTTTTCATCTCAGACGAAAGGATAAATTAGTTTCAANTTCTGAGGGTTAAAGCCGATTGTAGAAGGGGGGTGGTGACTGAATATTTGAATGAATTTCTGGCTTGAAAATCCATCTGATGCCAAAGGTAATTGTTGGGAAGATGGTGGAAGCTGCCAGGGCTAGAGAGGCAGCGCGGAAGGCGCGGGAGATGACACGCCGCCAAGGGTGTCTCTAGATATTGCAGGACTTCCTGGAAAGCTTGCTGATTGTCAGGAAAAAGATCCAGCTCAATCAGAACTATATTTGGTTGAGGGTGATTCAGCAGGAGGATCGGCCAAACAGGGTAGGGATCGCAGATATCAGGCAATACTCCCACTTAAAGGCAAGATATTGAATGTCGAGAAGGCTCGTTTTGACAAAATGCTGTCCTCAGCGGAAGTGGGTACCTTGATCACCGCGCTTGGGTGTGGAATTGGGAGAGAAGAGTTTAATCCAGATAAATTACGTTACCATCGTGTGATCATTATGACCGATGCTGATGTTGATGGCGCTCATATCCGCACACTGTTATTGACCTTCTTTTACAGGCAAATGCCTGAATTAATCGAAGCGTGGCCATATTTATATCGCTCAGCCTCCGGCTATTCAAGATAAAAAAAGGCAAACAAGAGCAATATCTGAAAGATGAATCTGACCTCAATAGCTATTTTTTGCAAACTGCGCTTGAGAATTCGGCGATATATGTCACAGCTGATGCACCTCCACTAAGTGGAAGTGCATTGGAAGATTTGTGTCAGTCCTATCTGGTTGTTAAATCGACTATAGATAGATTGTCTCGACGCTATGACGAAGAATTGTTGGAAAAGCTCATCTACGTTCGAAGACTTGATGCATCGTTAGTTGAAAACCAAGAGGCAATGGATGGCTGGTTGGCCGATCTATTGCCTATGCTCAACAGTGATCTCGGTATCTCTGAATCCTGCGAGCTGAAGTGGTTAAACGAATCGGAGACCAGGGACTGGAGAAGCAGGGCTGCTGGTTGAACGAAAAGTTCATGGCATATCAACGGGATAAGTTTATTCCAGCCGATTTTTTTGCCACGGTTGAATACCGAAATATTATTGAATTGGGTGAAAAACTATCAGGATTGCTTGATGACGATGCGTTTGTTCAAAGGGGCGAGAAAAAACATCCGATCAGTAGTTTTCGGCAGGCACTTGAATGGCTGATGGAGGAGGCAAAGCGTGGCCAGCATGTCCAGCGCTACAAAGGCCTTGGTGAGATGAATCCCGAACAGTTGTGGGAGACGACAATGAATCGAGAATCAAGACGTCTTCTGCTGGTGAATATTGACGATG
>AASF01002168.1 GCA_000168735.1 Candidatus Endoriftia persephone str. Hot96_1+Hot96_2
GCCCTTGATCATCACCAGCGTCTCCGCCGACAACGACCTGCTACAGGTGGTCGATCAGCTACTATCCGGCCTGGCACTGGGCAAGGTGGTGCTCGACACCTCCACCGTAAACAGCGAGACCGCCCGCGAGGCAGCCAGACGGGTTACCGACCGCGGCGCACTGTTCCTCGACGCACCGGTCTCCGGCGGCTCCGAGGGGGCAATAAACGGCACCCTGGGCGATGATGGTGGGCGGCGACGCCGCCACCCTCGACCGGCTGCGCCCGACCCTCACCGCCATCACCAACAGCGTCACTCACATGGTGTCCAGTGGGCAGCGGTCATGCCACCAAGGCAGTCAACCAGATCATGGTCGCCGGCATCAATCAGGCGGTCACCCGAGTGCTCTCGCCCTTCGGCCAGCAACAGGGACTCGATATGCACAAGGTGATCGAGGTGGTCGGTGGCGGCGCCGCCGGCAACTGGTTCCTCGACCATCGCGGCAAAACCATGGTGAACAACAGCTTCACCCCCGGCTTCAAGCTGGCCCTGCACAACAAAGATCTGGAGATCATCCGTCAGATGGCGGCGCAGTTGGGAGTTGAGCTGCCGATAGTGGAGATGACCCTGGCCGACTATCGTTCGCTGCTCGACGAGGGCCACGGCGAAGAGGACATCTCCACCCTGGGCCACCGCAAGGCGCGACCTCTTCAGCGATGGCTGATCTCAACCCACGACAGGCCGAGGCGGTGCGCTACATCGACGGCCCGCTACTGGTGCTGGCCGGTGCCGGCAGCGGCAAGACCCGGGTCATCACCCACCAAGATCACCTATCTGGTAGAGAAGTGCGGCATCGATGCCCGCCACATCACCGCCGTCACCTTCACCAACAAGGCGGCGCGGGAGATGAAAGCGCGAGTCGCCCAAGCAGCTCAGCGGCAAGCGCGGCAGGGGTCTGAGCATCTCCACCTTTCACACCCTCGGGCTGAACATTCTGCGTCGCGAGCTGAAGCGGCTCGGCTATAAATCGGGCTTCTCGATCTTCGACGACCAGGATGGCGCCAACCTTGCTGAAAGAGCTGATGAAGCGCCACGGCAGCGGTGACGACCAAGCATTCGTCTCCAGCACGCTGTGGCGCATCTCCGAGTGGAAGAACGACCTGATCGAGCCCGAACAGGCGCTGGCCCAGGCGGAAGACGACCTGGACACCCGCAAACGCCATCATCTACGCCGGAGTACCAGCGCCATCTGAAGGCCTACAACGACGGTCGACTCTCGACGACCTGATCCTCGCCCCCGGTGCAGCTGTTCCGCGATCACCCCGAGGCACTCGAAGCTTGGCAAAACCGCATCCGCCACCTGCTGGTGGACGAATACCAGGACACCAACCTAGCGCAGTACGAGCTGGTCAAGCAGCTGGTCGGGCTGCGCGCCAGCTTTACCGTGGTGGGCGACGACGACCAGTCGATCTACGCCTGGCGCGGCGCCCGCCCGGAAAATTTGGTGCGGCTACAGCAGGACTTTCCCGGCCTGCGGCTGATCAAGCTGGAGCAGAACTACCGCTCCAGCGGGCGCATTCTAAGGGCCAGCCAACCAGCTGATCAGCAACAACCCCCACGTCTTCGACAAGCGTCTGTGGAGTGAACTCGGCCCTGGCGAGGAGCTGCGGGTGATCGAGTGCCGCAACGAGGAGCATGAGGCGGAGCGGGTGGTGAGCGAGATCCTCCACCACCGCTTCCAGAAGAAGACCAGCCACGGCGACTACGCCATCCTCTACCGCGGCAACCATCAGGCGCGGCTGTTCGAAAAGGCCCTGCGCATCCACAAGATCCCCTATTTCCTCAGCGGCGGCACCTCCTTCTTCTCACGCACAGAGATCAAGGACGTAATGGCCTACCTGCGGCTGCTGGCGAATCCCGACGATGACGCCGCCTTCCTGCGCGTGATCAATACCCCACGCCGCGAGATCGGCCCCGCCACCCTGGAGAAGCTCTGGCGCCTACGCCCAGCTGGCGCGAGATCGGCCTGTTCAGCGCCTGCTGACGAGCTGGGGTTGGGTGAACAGCTGGGCGAACGCGCCCTGACTCGGCTGCGCGGCTTTGCCGAGTGGATCAGCAGCTTCGCCCGACGCGCCGGAGTCGGAGCCACCCAAGCAGATCGCCCAAGCCCTGGTGCGCGACATCGACTACGACAGCTGGTTGCGCGAGAATGCCAGCAGCGACGCCATCGCTGAGCGGCGCATGGAGAACGTCAACGATCTGTGCGACTGGCTCGGCGCGCTGGCCAAGGATGAACAGGAGAAGAGCCTGGCCGAGATGGTCAGCCATCTGACCCTGATGGATGTGCTGGAGCGGCAGAACGAGGAGGCCGGTGACAACGACCAGGTGCACCTGATGACCCTGCACGCCGCCAAGGGGGCTGGAGTTCCCCCATGTCTTCCTGGTCGGCATGGAGGAGGAGCTGCTGCCCCATCGCAGCAGCATCGAGGAGGAGAATATCGAGGAGGAGCGCCGCCCTCGCCTACGTCGGCATCACCCGCGCCCAGCGCAGCCTGACCATGACCTACGCCGCCAAACGCAAACGCTACGGCGAGCTGGTCCGTTGCGAACCGAGCCGTTTTCTGCAGGAGCTGCCGGAGGAGGATCTCAGCTGGGAGGGGGGCAAGAGCAGCCTCTCACCGGAACAGAAACAGGAGCGCGGCAGCGCTCACTTAGCGAACCTGAGGGCGATGCTCTCCTGATCACCCACAACGCAACAGGCCGCCCAGCGGCGGCCTGTTGTTCAAGCGGCGGTGCAGAGAAGACCTACAGCCCGCTCAACCACTCGGCAATGGTCTGCATCTCCGCATCTGAGACACCGGCAATCACGCCCTTCATGACCGCCGCTTGGCCGTTGTGGCGGGCACCCGTCTTGATGTCTTTCATCTGCGCGACCAGATAGGCAACGCTCTGTCCCGCCAGCGTGGGGTAGACCGGCATTACGGTCTTTTTGGCATCCGCCCCATGACAGCCGGCACATCCCTTCGCCGCATAGAGTGCGGCGCCGGCAGATCCAGCAGCGGCTGGTGCTGCCGCTGCCGGCGCGGCATTAGCAGCGGGCTTCGGCGCCGCTGCTGCAGCTGGCGCAGGAGCAGCAGGAGCCGCCTGCCCCTCAACAGCCACCTTGCCTACCGGGCTGATGCGAACACGCACATCGGCACGCTCTTCGGCCCAGGCACTCGCGCACAGCGTCACGCCCAGAGCACCCGCCATCACCAACCTACCCATCTTCAAAGCAGCCCTACTCATCACTGGAAACCCCCTCGTTAAATATCGCGAACAGCCCGCTGGGCCGACCATCCATTAGAAAATCACGAGATTATACAGGTAGATGGGCAAAGATCGAATCCTCGGATAGACGCGCCCTTTGCTGGGGCGGTAAACTACGCCGTCTTTCGCAGACAGGATCGTCATGCGCCCGTAGCTCAGCTGGATAGAGCGCTGCCCTCCGGAGGCAGAGGCCAGGGGTTCGAATCCCTTCGGGCGCGCCATATCAAAAAAGCCATCCCATCCGGGGTGGCTTCTTTCTGTTCAGGGCATGATCAGCTGCGCAAAGGCCTCGGCCGACATCGGCTGGCTGTGCAGAAACCCCTGATAAGTGTCGCAGCCCTCGGCCCGCAGCCACGCCAGCTCAGCCGACTGCTCCACACCCTCGGAGATTACCTGCAGACCCAGGCTCCTGCCTAGCACAATCATCGCCCGCACGATCGCCTGATTTTCCATGCTGCCAATCAGATCATGAATGAAGGTACGGTCGACCTTCAGGGTGTCGACCGGAAACTGTTTCAGATAGCTGAGAGAGGAGTAGCCGGTACCAAAGTCGTCGATGGCGATCTGCACCCCCAGCGCCTTGATGCTCTCCAGGTGTTCAATCAGTATCTCAAGGTTCTCGGCACAGCTGTTCTCGGTCACCTCCAGTTCAATTAAACCGGGATCGAGTCCGAACTGCCCCAGCAGTTCACCTAACTCACTGGCAAACTGCACATCAGCTAGCTGATGGTTGCTGATGTTGATGGAGAGACGCACCGGCCTCAGGCCGTCTAGCTGCCATTGAGACGCCTGTTGCAATGCCTGCCGCACCAGCCATCGACCGAGCGGCAGGATCAACCCGCTCTCCTCCGCCAGAGAGATAAATTGCTCTGGAAGCATCAAACCCAACTCCGGATGCTGCCAACGCAGCAACACCTCTACACCGACAATATCCCCACTCTCGACATCCACCTGTGGCTGATAGAGGAGCAGGAACTGCTCCTGCTCCACCGCTTGACGCATGGCCCGTTCCAGTTCGAATGATGCCTCCAACACCTCGGTCAGCATTGGCGTGTAGAAGGCATAGCCATTGCGTCCTTTGGCCTTGGCCTGGTACATCGCAGCATCTGCATTGCGCACTAAGGTGGTGACATCCTCGCCATCCTCCGGGTAGAGGCTGATACCAATGCTGACGCCGATATGCATCTGCAGCGAGTCGAGACTGCGCTCCCTGCCGATCACAGCGAGTAGCTTTTCGGCCACGTTGATCACATGGTCACGCCCATGCACCCCCTCAAGGATTACCACGAACTCATCCCCACCCAGGCGCGCAATGGTATCCTCTTCGCGCAACGCCTCGAGCAGATCCTTCGCTACCAGCGCCAGCAGGCGATCCCCCATCGGGTGGCCGAAGGCGTCATTGATCTGCTTGAATCGGTCCAGATCGAGAAACAGCAGCGCCAGACCGATCTTGCTACGGTTGGCGCGATTTAGCGCATGGTTGAGTCGATCATGGAATAGCAGGCGGTTGGGCAGACCGGTCAGTGTATCGTGCTGGGCAAGCTGCTGGTAACGCTCCTGGGAGTCCGCCAGCTTGATCAGTGAATCGCGGAATACAATCAGTGCCTGTCCCATCGCCTTCAGCTCACGGGAAGCCATCACCGAGGCGGGAACCTGCACCCCGGTGTTGCCCTTGGCCAACTCCACCATCGCCTTGATCATGCGTTGCACATCAGCCGACATGAGCCGCGCCAACAGTAGTCCGGAAACGATCATGCCGGCCACAGTGATGATCAGCAACATGGAGTAGTTGATCAGTTGCTGCTTGGAGTGCTCCCACTGCTTGCCGATCTCCCGCTTAATATCCTCCTGAAAGATCCGCTGTAGCTCCTGAAACAACTGATTGATCGCCAGATAGTGGCGAGCCACCCCCCTGATGTGAAAGCCGGCCATCTCCAGATTAACCGTACCCATCTCCACCGCCGTGATCACGTCGTTGCGATAGACGCCAAAGGCATCCAATAGGACCCGGTACTTCGCCTGTTCCAGATCGTCCAGCGGGTAGTCAGAGGGCAATGAATTCAGTTCCTCTTCGATCTCATTCAGCTCATCCAACAGGCGGTGTACCCCGTTCATAGACTCCCTCTTCATCAAGCTCCTGACCGGCTGCGCCCATCACGCTTCAGCAACCTCACATAATTGTTGCTGACCCGGCTCGAGAGCTGGCTCACCCTATTCAGGATCGGCAGATCCTCACCGTTCAGGTGCTCAAACAGTACCTCCTGCTCGAAGATGGCATTCAGGAAGATCAGCGCCAGCCCGAGCATCAGCAGCAACCCAATCAAGGGCGCCACCAGAAACTTGCTGCGCAGTGGAAGGCGGGAGAGGAGACGCATGGATCAGGTCCGGTCTGGCATTTTATTCAGGCCAGTCATCGGGATTGATCTGCCCAAGAAACTGATAAGACTGCCCTTGTTGGGGGCGGAACACCATCACCACCCCCTCTAACATAGGCCATAGCCCGGTCGCCTCCTTCAGATTGGCGGTGTGGGAGACCAGCACCCGGTTGCTCCCCGAGCGCGGAGCTTGGCCCAGCTGCCGGCGCAGGATCTCGCTCATCTGTGCCCTTTCGCTCTGCCGCATCCCGATCGCAAAGTGCAGCGCCTGCATCACATGGTGATCGCCAAATGCCAGCTGAGCAGTATCCCTGCACCGACAGTAGGGGCTGCTAAACACCTCATCGATGCGGATCCCCAGTGTGCGAATCGCCTGACCAATCCGTTCCACCTGCTGACGCCCCTCGGCGGAGAGATTCCGCTGCATGCGGCAATCCTGCAACATTGCCCGATTGTGGCTCTGGTCGAACTGGCTGTGGTCAGTCGCTGCATGCCGCATGTAGAGGACCATGCCGCCCTCGCGCAGCGCTGCAATCAACTCGGCAGGCGTGAGTAGACTCTCCGCTTCCACTGCACCCAACGACCAGTTCCATCCCAACAACACCAACAGCAGGAATGTCGTCAGCAGTGTTATCGTTTTACGCCTGAGCGTCTCGATCAATGGCAAGTCCATATTTCCTCCACACCCCACAGTGTGCCGATATTGCAACTTATAGGTTGTTTGATCATCTCTGACGAGCACCAGCAAGGCGGAGGAAGAAGCACCCCGCAAGATTCACACATGCAACGCCGCTCACTCCGGTAAGAGAGCTTGATCTTTCCACCGGCAGCGTCCAACAAAAATAGTTCATAGGATCAGGAGGCTGTGCCAGGCACTGACAGCGAACTGCCCTACCGAGTAGACTGCTGCAGATCCAGACTGGCAGGAAGCATTATGAAGATAAAAGGCATTCACCATATCGCCATCATCGGCTCGGACTATGCACGATCCAAAAACCTTCTATACCGAGACGCTGGGGCTGTCGGTGATCGACGAGCACTACCGGGCGGGGCGTGATTCCTACAAGCTCGATCTGCGCGCACCGGACGGCGTGCAGATCGGAGCTATTCTCCTTTCCCGACGCGCCTCTGCGACCAAGTTATCCGGAGGCGCGGGGGCTCAGGCATCTCGCCTTTGCAGTGGAACAGATCGGCAACGCCATCGCGAGCCTGCAGGCCCGGGGAGTTCAGGTCGAGCCACTGCGGGTCGATGAGTATACCGGCCGGGCGATTCTGTTTCTTTAGCGATCCGGACGGGCTGCCTATCGAGCTCTATGAGTCGCCGTCAGGCTCCGATCAGGACGCCAGCGCGCTTTGATTGTCGACGAGCCTCATCTATCCAGGATCAGCAGACCCGAGCACCAGCCAAAATCCCTGCTATTTTTGTTGGTATAACAAAGACAAATCGCACACAGTTTGATCTGACACCTTGTTGGAGGTGTGAAATGCGTTTGGAGGAAATGGAGCGGCAGCAAGCCTTATCCGGGCTCCGCAACCCCTCAGTGCTGACTATCGATGGCCATGTCATCGCAACCGACAAAGACGGTTATCTGCTCGACCACAACGACTGGTCACCACTCATTGCAGAGACCCTCGCGCAACGTGATGGTGTCACCTTGGAAGAGGATCACTGGATCCTCATCGATTTCCTGCACCGTTTTTATGCAGAGTTCGAGATTGCACCGGAGATGCCGGTGCTCGCGCGCAATCTCTGCAAAGACAAAAACGACTGCCGCTGGAGCAAAAAATATATCAACGGGCTCTTTCCAGAGGGCGCTAGATCGGTCTGTCGCTATGCAGGACTGCCGATGCCCGGTGGGAAGGGGCTGCTTCTGATAGCAGCAGCGCAGATTAGGGGGCCTCTGATTAAGTCTGGACGAAGTAGATTGTGATTCAGAATTTTCAGATTCAAGACGCAAATCGCACGTAATAGCTGGCTATTGCGAAGATTTGCAACGCAGAAGCTGGATATTCTGGGCACCAGGATACGAGCTCATGACTTGATCAGAGGCTCCTTATCGACAGACATACCGAAAAAGGGGCTGCTGCCTCGCATCTTGGTGACTCGATCCACTTTCATCGGGGCGTCTGCTTTTGCATAAAAATAGCCCCCCACCCGCGGCAAATTACACGCTGCCGCCTCGGCACTTGGCGCTATCACTTCGCTGCTTACCTGCACAGGTCTCCCTGGATATGCCACTACGATTGGGTCTCACATGGCCCAGCCACGTCAATTGGAGTGACGAGATCCAGCGCCATCCCCTGACGGGAACGAAACCGTCTGCCACCCTGAACAATGATCAATCTCGATTGGCCAGACCTATCGTTAAGGCGAGTCGGAAAGCTTGCCGCCCCATCATCTCATTCACTCTTGAGGATAATCTTGACCAAACCAACCGGGGAATTGCCATGACGCCCGGCAAGTTCCCGCAGGCTCATCTGCAGACTGGTATCTATACCCTGCTCGGCAAGACGTTGAATGGCAACAGTGGTCTCGACACCAACCTCCTGACAAACCTCAGCCAGCGATTTTCGTCCCAGACCAGTGCCAGCAAAATGCGCTTCAAGTTCTTCAAGCGACAATTCCCCTAGCTGCAATTTTTCTGGCCTCTCCATATGTGGCCGGATCACTTCATAAACTGCCATCGGCGTAGTGTCATTGGCCAGAGCGATCTTCTCCAGCGACTGCCGCGCCCCCTCAAAGCGGATACCGGCTTTCTGTAATGCCTGCATCGCTACCGGCAGATCGATCCGCATACGCTTCGAGATACCGCCCCAGGGAGACCTCTTCCGCATGACCGAAGGGCGGCTCCATCTCAGGTGACTTGACCCAGGCCGCCTTCAGCCAATCATTGAGACCGAATACCCAATTGACCGGCGGCAGCGCATAGATCGACATCATAATGATCACCAACGAGAGTAGCAGCGAACCAACCAGTTCCCGCTTGATCTGCAGATGCCCTTTCACCCGGTCAGCCAGGTACTTTTTGAAGGGCTTCCAGTTGAAATAGAGGTGGTAGATCCCTGTGGCGATAAAGAGACCACCAAAGATCATATGCAGATCTCCCCACTGCTCCTTGCCCAGCCCCAGAAATGACCAGTGGATCCAATAGGCGATACGCCCCTGGGGCACCACATAGAGCACAATCCCGGTCACCGTCAGAATGGCAAGATGCCCAAGTTACAACAAAGTGCAATGAATGCCCTGACTGGACTGCTTATTCTCTACAGCATGAAGCCTCCCCCCCTTGAACAAGTGAAGCTATGCCCTCATCGTATAAGGCCCTCTCAAAGGTAACAAACCCAGCAGATGAAATGAAATTGATAAAATACGCGACATTAGCCGGCTTGATGGTGTTGGCGGCTAGCACACAGGCAGAGACCATCGCCAAGGTCAGCACCAAGTTCCGTATGCTCGGACCCAACGACAAGATAGTGATCGAGGCCTTCGATGACCCAGGAGTGGCCGGAGTGACCTGTTATCTGAGCCGCGCCAAAACCGGCGGCATGAGCGGCGCTGTGGGCCTGGCAGAGGATACCTCTGATGCCTCCATCGCCTGCCGCCAGACCGGGCCGGTGCAGCTTGCTGAGGATATCTACAACGGCCAGCGTGATGGAGAGGAGGTGTTCAAGAAACGCACCTCGAATCCTCTTCAAGACGATGCAGGTAGTGCGCTTCTACGACGCCAGCCGCAACACCCTGATCTACCTCACCTACAGCGATAAGCTGGTGGATGGTTCGCCGAAAAACAGCATCACTGCCGTGCCGCTCTATCGCCCAACACCGGTAAAAAAGTAACTCAGATGGCGATGCACACCGGGCGGTTGGTTCTGACCCCGCAAGAAACCCGTTTTTCNAACCCTGCCAACGNTCTCGACGGCATAACAGGGTGCCTGCGACAGATCGACTTCTGTGGCGAACAACTGGATCAGCGGCGCTTCCTGCTGGGCGAACGATTCTTGCAACTGGTCAGCTTCATGGGCTGCTCACCCCATATCGAGCTGGAGCCCACCGATGACGACCGCTCTTTCTGTCATCTGCAGATCCTGCCGATGGACCAACCAATCTTCCTGCAGGGCCGCAACACCAACCCTCCTCGCTGTGGCAAATGCCGGCGGCGCATCCAGGGATGGGAGAGAATAATGGAAGAGTGGCAGAAGCAACCTCAAGACTACCAGGCGACCTGCCCCCACTGCGCTCACAGCCAAAATCCTGCTCACTACCAATGGCGCCAAACGGCGGGCTCAGGCCAGCTGTTTCTCTATGTGGAGAACATCTTCCCGCAGGAGGCACAGCCCCTCAGCCCCAGTCTAGCTGCAAGCACCACTGGCTGAGGCGAGCGGCGCACCCTGGCACCACTTCTTTATTCAGGATTAAGTGCCAAAACCAGAATCAGCAACTACACAGCGATTTTTACCGGCGCGTTTTGCCTCATACAGCGCCTTATCTGCCCTCGCAAAAACAGCCTCCGGCGAGTCGCCTTTGATAAAGCCACTGATGCCACAGGAGATGGTGACTGTCACCGAGCGGCTACCGGAGTGGAAGACCACTCTTCTCCACCGCCAGACGCATCTCCTCGGCCACCCCTAGCGCCTGCTCCTCATCGCTGCCACACAGCAGGCTGACAAATTCCTCGCCGCCATAGCGGGCGATGAAATCGGTTTCGCGCAGCCGTTTTTTTACCTTCTGCGCGATCATGTGCAGTGTTTTGTCACCCGCCTGGTGGCCAAAACGATCATTGATCAAGG
>AASF01002167.1 GCA_000168735.1 Candidatus Endoriftia persephone str. Hot96_1+Hot96_2
GCGGCGCGAATCGCCCTTAGCTTTGTTTGGGTTGGTTGGGGTGCTGCTGGTCTCCCTGCGGGGAGCAGTGGCTATGTCTATTGGCCGGTCGTGCTAATCATTCGTGGTGACCAGTACGCTGCTGGCGCCTGCTGGTGCTTCTTGCGCGCATCGTCTGTCGCCCTACTGGGCTGAAACGTATTTTTGCGCTATTCCTTCTCTTCGTCAGTATCAGGCTGTTGTTTAGTTAGTGGTTGATCTGGTCTCTGAATGGATGGCTCCAGTGCCGGCTGAGTGACTATTTGAGGCGCTATTTGAGGCGCTATTTGAGGTGAGGATTGGAATGGCGCCTGGCTTGTCGTTTGCGGAAAGTCCGGCAGGGAGATAGGCATGCGGCGGTAGAGCAGGAGTCTGCCCTCTTGGCTACGCATCGCCAAGTTGCCATCATGGTGAGCATATTCGTAGGTTTTTACCGAGTCGGAGCCTGGGACCCGCATATAGACATGCCTGTCGTCGAGGCGGATCTCTCCATCCCGGTGATGTTCTGCATCGGCATAGATACGGAAGTACCCATTGAGAATCAACAGTGCCTCACCGCCGCGCCCCTTCCAGGCCCCGTCCAGAGGAGAACGATAACTGACTGCCGGGAGGCTCTGCAGCGGGGTTGCAGGTGGCGCATAGCCTGACCACTGCCCTGGTACTCTGCCCCCCGGCAGGTTGTTGATGGTGGCGGGATAGCCCGTCCCCCAGGGAGTGGTGTATGGGGATTGCCAAGGATTCAGTGGCCGGAAGGCGCTGTTGTTGTAGGGTAACGCATTGTCGAACGGGTTGCGTTTCTGGTTGTACTGGTTGGCGATCTTCCCCATGGCATCCATCATCGTGATCATGGCGCGCGCCATGGTGTTGGATGCATCGTTCGCAACTGCTGCCGGGATAGCAAAGAGCAGTGCGAGCATCGTCATAATTGAGGTTATGCTGGGCGGTTTCATCGCTTTTTTCTGTCTGTCAGGAGTTGTGGGGGGGAGTTTAGATTATGCTGCCTGCTCTTGTAAGCGGGAGCTAATGATGGTTAGCTATATCAACCAAAAAAACTAGGTATTTCGGTAGGTTTCGTGGGAATGGGCTGGTTTGTTCTCACCATGCTGAAGACTATTTATACCCATTGAACAGCGGATCTGTTGGGTCGAATGGCGGGTGGGCTGTTTTGAGCAGCGCTCGGCAGCTGACGAGCAGAGAGGAAGAGGCGAGGTGACTATGAGCACTCAGCAACAGGCGACGGCGGAGCGGCGCACCGGCACCCAGGGAATGATCAACAACCTGATGGAGGAGCGGCGCCAGATGTTGGTGCTGTTCTGCCAGGTGGCGGGTCTGGAGCCCTATGCACGTACCGAGTCCCTGGAACAGTTGCTACAGAATTTTTGTCAGGTTCTGGTGGACTATACGGCGTTCGGTCATTTTGAGGTGTTTGGCAAGATCAGTGACGGTACTGAACGGCGCAGTCAGGTGTTGCACGTTGCTGAAGAGATCTATCCCGGTTTTGTCGAGGCCACCGAGACTGCCGTGGCGTTCAACGATAAATACGATATTTCAGACCATGCGTTGAGCTTCGATCACCTCTCTGAAGATATGTCACTCCTGGGGGAGTGAGATCGCGATTCGCATCGAGCTGGAGGATCGTCTTATTGCCACTATGCTGGCGAGATAGTCCACACCGAGCAGGGCTGAGGCAAAGCTATTTGTTATAATCGTCCTTGATTCCATGGAATTTGCTTTCACTGGAGTGGGTGTCCGGCTTTTTTATAGACCTCAGGAAGTTAAGGTCTCTTTTTGAGGACTGCTTCATGTTTTCGGGAAAAAAGCGAGGCAATGGGTTAACATCTCCAGACGTTTGGAATGTTCGGGGCGATGGGAGCACGACTGAACAAATTTTTTCACTGGCAACCGGAGAGGGAGGTCTTTTTAGAACCTCTGCACCGGTTTGCGCGTCCTGCAGTACGCTTTGACCGTCTGCAGATTGGCATCGATAACAAGCATATCGATGTTGCTCTCAGTCCAAAGGTTCTGAGTTCCGCCACTGAACTGGTGCGGCGTATGGTCCACGAGGACTTGGCCGCCAACGGTTGGGGCGAGCTGGGGCTGGAGCCCACCGCAAAAGATTTCGATGCCTTCCGGGAAATCTACAGCGGCTTGATGGAAGTCGCCGTCGAGCGGGTGCATGATCGGGTTTCCGCGCCAGAGGTCATTCAGCTACTCCATCTGATCCTTCTGAAAATGCTGCTGGAGATGCCAGGGCGCGCCCTGGAGAACTTCCGCAACCAGCTGCAGCTGGATGCGGAAGGTTTCGCCACCCAGCTATCTGGCCGCAATCTGGAACTCCATGAAAGGCTGGTTGCACTGGCTAAGCTGGAGCCTGGGGTGCGCTATCGGACGCTGCGCCGGATTTTCAAAGTGGTACAGCGGCTAGAGTCCACCAACCTGCGCAAGTTGCGTAAATCAGTGCTAGGCGTCTCTTGGGATATCCCCAAACTAGTGCTGTTCAATCCGCTATTGCATCTGTCGGGGTTCAGTTGTGAATCCCAGTTCATGAATCACTACCCGCTGCTCTGTATCGATGAGGACGAGGAGAACTACTTCGCTCTGACCAACCGCATTCTCTGCGAGCTGTTTGGGGATTATCTGCCAGGCTGGGCGATGTCAGTGGCTGTACCAGCGCGGCGGCCCGACGGCAACAGTAAGCTGCAGAATGGTGCCTTCAACAGTTTTCTGGATGGGCAGCGACTGCTGGAACGGGCGCTGCAGAAGGAGGAGTACACTGGGCCCTCGGTCTCCTGGCTGGATGCACCGGATAACATCACAATGTTGATTCATCCGGTCAGGAGTGGCTGGTTTCTCTCGGATAAACCGTCTGATGAGGAGACCATCGTCCCCTGGCTCGACCCACACTGGCCGGAGTTTCAGCAACGCATCGGGACAGAGCTGTTCCAGCGGTTCATGAAGGCAGGTATCACTCGGCGAGCGATTGCTGGCTACCGTACCCCGCGAGTCTATCATCAGCTTGAGGGCCGGGTTCCGGTTCGTGAGGTCTATAACTATCTGGCAGGGACCATTCCCCGTCGTAGGCTGATGCGCCGGATTGCTGCCACTTCACCGAACCTTGATGCGGGAGAGACGATCAAAACCCTTGATATGGTTTCCAATCATATCCGGCGTATGTCTACGCTACGTCAGCAAGAGTATGTGATCCGTTATCTGCGGGATTTCCTCAGTTTTCGCCGGGATCTCAAGCTCGCCTATTTTGCCAATCAGTTGATGAGCCAGATACGCTTGCTGACGGTGCCGGAGGAGATCAAGCTCTCCCGTGATAATGGTTCGCTCTACGAATTTCCCCTGCGGGCGGAGGTGGAGCCGGAGGGGCAGAAGATCCGCTCGCATGTCATCCTCAAGGCGGATGTCAGAGGCTCAACCGAGATCACTCGCCAGTTGCTAGCGAATCGCCTCAATCCGGCGACTCACTTCAGCATGAATTTTTTCGGACCGATTACCAAGCTGCTGGGAGATTCTGGTGCGCAGAAGGTTACTGTCGAGGGTGATGCGCTGATCCTCACCATCTTCGACTATGATGGGGCATCCCTGCAATCGCTGGCGGTCGCGAACGCCTGCGGTCTGGCGCGTAAAATTCTCTCAGTGATGGATACCCAGAATACGCAGAACCGGGTGCACGGCCTGCCAGAACTCGAGTTGGGGCTTGGTATGGCCTTCAGTAACGACGCGCCGGCCTACCTTTATGACGAGCGCCGCCAAGATCATGATCTCCCCCGGCGATCAATCAGGCCGACCGGCTCTCCTCTTGTTCTGCTGAGTTTGCGCCGCAGTGTGCACTGGAAACACCCACCAAGGGAACCATCGGGGTGTGAGGTGTTAACCCGGAGCAGTCCGGAAGATGCCAAGCCGAAGTTGCTGCGTTACAACGTGAATGGCATCGAGCTCGATTCGCCGGCATTTCTCAAGCTGAAGTCAGAGCTGGCGCTGCATCGGGTGCGGATCAGGGACAAGGCAGGTAACCCCCAGTTACTATCATGTGGGACGGTATCTCGACCGGCTCGGAGCGACGCATTGGTTGGTGGTTCAGGGAGGCGCCGGTCATCGGTTTGGGAGGGAGATGTGACCGGTGACCTGGATCCGGAAGGGCGTCAGTTCTATGAGGTGATCACCAATCCGAAAGTGATCGGCGCGGGTACGTTCCAAGTTAAGCACCAAGAGCCGGGTGGCGAGTACCGGCACATCTGGGCTAATACCCCGTTCAACTCTCCTGATCTGAGGTCTTGGCCGATATCGGCCGGCTCCAGATCTCTGGCAACTGCTCCGGGGTATCGCCCAGGCGGTGAAAATAGATCATGGTGTAGGCCATCACCCGCTTGAGATACTCACGAGTCTCGCTGAAAGGCACTGTTTCAATCCAGACATCCGCCGGTTGTTCCTGGCTGGGCAGCCATTGCGCCACGCGGTGGGGACCTGCATTGTAGGCGGCGGTGGCAAGAATCGGATTCCCCTGCATCTTGCGAAATACGCTGTCGAGGTAGCTGGCACCGAGGCGAATGTTGGTCTCCGGCTGGTACAACTCGTGCTTGTTCATCAGGCGCTGCCCCTGCCTTCTGGCAACCGCTTTGGCAGTGAAGGGCATCAACTGCATCAGGCCCAGCGCGCCGGCGCTGGAGCGTGCGTCGGGGACGAAGGCGCTCTCCTGCCGCAGGATGGCGAAGATCCACGCGGTCTCAAGATTGAGTGCTTCTGCCTGTTGGTTGATCAGGCTGCGATAGGCGAGGGGGAAGCGCAGTTCAAGATCGTTCCAGTGGCGGATCTTCGCCAGAGTGAAGATCGTCTGGGATGGCCACTCCCACTGTCGGGCTAACTCCGCTGCCACCAGCAGCTGTGAGCGACTGGCCCCGCGCAGGGCAAAGTTCCACTCCCGACGCGCCTCGAGATGACGCCCCAGTATCTTAAGCTCCCGGGCTCGTTGCATGCCGGGCAGATGGCTGAGTCTCGCCAGCTCAGCCTGATCCACTTGTAACGATTCATGCTCCATGTTGAGTGGATTGCCGAGCCTGTCGGAGGCGAGAAAGCCATAGTAACTGCGGTTCTTTGCCAGATCCTTTAGCAGTTTTCACGCCCTTCTTTTCCTGGCCAATTTCAATCAGTGGCGCGCGCCATCCAGTAGCGCCAGCGTTGTTGCTGCTGCTCAGGCTGTGGCAGCTGTCGGATGGTGCCGATGACCCGCTCCCAGTTGTGTCGTTCCAGGGCAATGCGCGAACTGCTTGTCGGAGAGTGTGGGGTCGAGTTTGAGACTTGGCTTGATTGTTTCGAAGAGTGTCTCAAGACCATCACCAGGCTGTTTGGCCAGATGAGTGGCGAGGGTGCGGATAACACTGAGCTTCTGCTCGTCGCTATAACCGGGGTGCTTGCGTTCAGCCTGCCAGAGCATGAAGGCCCGCTTCGGGTTGTGGCGGGCGAGGCGTCGGATCCCATGGGCGAGGATGGCGTTGCGATAGGGGTGTGTTTTCTTTAGATAGGGATGGTTGATGAGGCGCTGAGGTTTGTGGTGGATCTCAATCCAGAATTCCACCCAGGGGGCGCTCATCTTCGCTGAGGAATCGCCGCAGATAGCGGGTCAGACGGATCTGGCCGGCGTTCATGGCTAGTTCGATGCGTTGCCAGGCCAAGTCCTCATCCAGGAGTCCAGCTTCCTGCCAGGCTTTGAAAACCGGGTTACCAAGCCCTTGGGGCGGGAGCGGCCGTGGAGCCAGATATCTTCTACTTTCTGGAATGCTTGTGCCGATTGGCCGGTTTCGATCAGAGCCCTGAGACGATGGCAGCGAAGCGTTATGTTGCCGTCAGATGGGGTGGAATAGTCGAGATACTGCTGCCATCTGTTGTTTTTTGCCAATAAACGCAGCCATCTGTTGCGCAGTTGTTCGCTCAGAGGGGTGTCGGTGAATTCTGCCAGAAAGCGCTGGACTGCGGCAGCCGGATTGCAAGTGCAGGGAACGCTGCAGTTCACTGTATTTGAGATAGGGGTAGAGTGGATAGTCTTTGAGTTGCTGCTTAAGTTGTCTGTAGCGGCTCATCCGGCCGGCCTTCAGGGCGGCTTCGGCTGCAATAAAAATGCTGCGCTGTTCGTCGTTTGCCGGCGCTTGCCGGATCCCTTTGGCTGGCAGGTGCTAGCAGGGGCAGGAGTAAAACGAGGGTCAGAGCGATTCTGGATCCACCCGTAAAAAAGGGGAGGTGCTTGAGACTCATCGCATTTTCCTTGCCGGGGTGGCTATGGGAGGAATGATTCCGTTCATCATTTTGTTGATGCTGGCCGGTTAGCGCTCTTCTTTCCCTAATAGTAGATAACAGAGATCATCTGCCCCAAGGGTTGAGTATCGGAGATGATCAGATCCAGTCTGCTAGACTGGTGCAGCCGTCGATCATTCTTTCCTGAAGAACCCATGAGATTTGGGCGGATCTATTTGCCTTGTTGAGTGATATAAACAGATATGACGCGTAGTAAACTGCTGAGTGGGTCACACAATTCACCTGAACGGCGTCTCGAGCGCTTCGCCCCGTTCCACAGCATGGGGGTAAAGGTTTTAGAGCTGGGACGCCGGGGGACGGGATGCGCGTATCCTGCTGCCGCTGAATCGACATAACTGCAATCCCTGGCGGAAGTATGTTTGGTGGAGCGATAGCGGCACTGGCGGATCCGGTTCCAGCGCTGGCCTGCAACCGCATCTTTCCTGGCTATTCGGTCTGGACCCGACAGTTGCAGATCGATTTCCGTCGTCCTGGAGTGGCGGATCTTGAGTTGCGGTTCGATTTTCCTCCTGGGATTGAAATGCAGATCGGCGAAGAGCTGGAGCGCATAGGGCCGGAGTTCCCCGCTGTTTGAATTTGGTCTATACCTGCCTGGCGGTGAGATCTGTGCCTGGGTCCAGAATCGAGTTGCGATGCGCTCTTAGTAGCAGAGCGGGCTTGGTGGATCGAAATAGTTATGATCAGAAGAGGAATAAGATGAGTAATATCGACAACGGTCTGGATATGGAACTGAGCAGTGGGCATTGCGGCTTATGAGACGAAGTTTTTCGATCGGGCAGTCAAGCCTCCTGGTCGCCCTTGGCGGAGGAGGGTAATCCAGAGGCCCAGTACCGCATGGCGATCATGGCCCAAAATGGGTTAGGTATGGTGGTGAATGAGCTGATGGCCTACAAAAATATGAAAGCGGCGGGCAGATGCTGGGCACCGGCATGTCGCAGCACGGCCTGGGCTTCATGTATCTTGAGGGCGAATGCGTCGAGAAGAACGAAGAGAAGGCGGTCTTCTGGTTTCGGAAGGCGGCTGAGCAGGGGTTAGCTGGCTCCCAGGCAACGCTCGGCATGCTCTATAAGGAAGGCCGGGGGGTGGAGAAAAATCCGGAGGAGGCGCGGCGCTGGTACAAGTTGGCCCGGCTTTGATGAGTGATTCTATATGACCGACCAGATGTTCTCGAAGTCTGAGTCTTCATTGATCTCCCGGTCATGGCTGTCGCCGGTGTCATGATCCACGTAGGTAAACTGGAACTGGGAGATTGCACCAGTCGACTCCAGTAGACGGGTAAGCTTTATCTTGTACTGATTGCCGCCATTATCGAGCAGTAGTTTGTTGCCGACATTGAAGGGGTAGTCAGGTCCGATGAAGCTGGCGGGTTGACCGGAAGTTCCGACCTCAGGCAGCAGCAGGCATTCATGGGGGTGCGCATTGGGAATGCCATCTGCTTGGGCGGAGATGGCAACGGCATTTGGCGCGATCATCTGCAGGCCAACCTGCAGACGGTCGGCTGAGATGTTTTTCATCCAGCGAACCAGCCCCACGCCAAACTGGCCGCTGCTGGATGCAGGACTGTATGCCGATAAGCTCCCCTACCTTGACGGCGGGGGGATTACTGCCGCGCCAGTCGATACAATAACCACCGGCACTCTCGTTGACCGGTGCGGAATATGTGAGTATCGATGGATGCATTGGTAGTGGTGGCTTGCCCCCAGATTGGTTCGACCGGTTCAGGTTCGCGTTCATCTCGCGAGTTGGGGCCAAACTCCTCAAAACCGCTGCGCCGGACATCTTTGCGAGGGGTGTCGATAGGAATCAGGGTAAAGCCCAGAGGTAGCGCTATCCGGTGGCGGCTGTAGTGAACTGTCGCCGTCGAATTTGTTGCTGATCCAGTTCATATCCTCCTGTAGACGCTCAGCATTCTGTGCCTTGGAGGAGGCCTCCTCTGTTTTTAACAGGCCATAGATTGCTGCGAGCCCAACTGCGATGCGTAGTTCGAAATTCAGTTTGGTGCGGACGAACTCGCGTTGGGGGGCGGTAGTCCAGAGGCTGATCAGTTGTTGAAGTAAGCCTTTGGAGTAACGATCTGCGCCGATCAGCAGTCCACTGTCGGCAAAGCTGCTGTGCTCATCGTCGAAATGGTCCTGGAGTTTCTCGATCAACTGGCGCGTATCCAGCAAAAGAATGCGGTGTTCCGGCTGAAACCTCCATCAGCGAATGGTGGGCTGGCTGCAGATCTGCATCCTGCCGAACCACAAAACAGGCCTCTGGCGGCGCCTCGCCCTGATTGTAGAGGCGCGCGTATTGACTCCACTCCATCAGGTCCTTGTAGAGATAGCGATTGTCTGCCTGGCGCAGCTTGTAGGGAGAAGCGAGCGCGTAAAGCAGCACCCGCAGGTAGATCTGTTCAATGGTCGAGCTTTCGGGCTCACCCTCCACGATGTCTTTGACCGGAAGTGCATGGAGGCTGTAGCGGCGGGCAAGCCGGTGGAGTGTGTGCAACTCCCGCCAGATTCTGGAGGGGTAGGGCTCGTAAACCAGTGCGGACTGATGCAGGACCGCTGACAGGTAGATCATTGCTCTGTGAATCGCAACGCCCAGCACCTTCTGGTCTGACTTGTCGCTGGCCGAGTTGAGTAGGTCCTCCACCACGCACTTGTAGGCGGTGGCAAGCTCGTCACAGAGCTCACGGCTTAGCAGGGCGATCTTCCGTGCTTTGCCCGACAG
>AASF01002166.1 GCA_000168735.1 Candidatus Endoriftia persephone str. Hot96_1+Hot96_2
CCCTTGATCATCGCCGGTTGGGCCTCCAACTCAAAATATGCCTTTCTTGGCGCAATGCGCTCCGCAGCGCAGATCGTCTCCTACGAGATCGCCATGGGCTTTGCTCTGGTGGGCGTGCTGGTGGCGGCGGGTAGCCTGAATCTGGGCGCCATCGTCAATGCCCAGCACGGCGGGCTCTTCTCCTGGTTCTGGCTGCCATTGTTGCCGCTGTTTGTGGTCTATGTAATCTCCGGCGTGGCAGAGTCGAACCGTGCGCCATTCGACGTAGCGGAGGGTGAGTCGGAGATCGTGGCGGGGTTTCATATCGACTATTCGGGCATGACGTTTGCTGCCTTCTTTCTCGCCGAGTACGCCAACATGATCCTGATCTCGGCGCTGACCGCGCTGATGTTCATGGGTGGCTGGCTCTCCCCCTTTGAAGGCTGGCCGGTGCTCGGTGCGCTGTTCGACTGGGTGCCTGGTTTTGTCTGGTTGGTGTTTAAGACCGCGTTCTTCATGTTTCTGTTTCTATGGTTGCGTGCGACCTTTCCGCGTTACCGCTATGACCAGATCATGCGGCTCGGCTGGAAAGTGTTCATCCCGATCACCATCGTCTGGATCGCAGTGGTGGGTCTGGCGGTGGTCTATCAGCTCCCCTGGTGGTTCGATTGAGAGGCTCTGACCAATGAATGCACTGACCAAACTATTTCAAGAGCCTGTTCCTGCTGGACGCTGTTGCAGTGGCTTGCGGCTGACCGGACGCTACCTGTTTAAGCGCAAGTTCACGGTGATGTATCCGGAGGAGAAGGCGCCCAGTCTCGCCGCGCTTTCGTGGTCTGCACGCGCAACGTCGCTATGCCAGCGGCGAGGAGCGTTGTATCGCCTGCAACGCTGTGTGAGGCGACTTGTCCGGCGCTGGCGATCACTATCGAAGCTTCGCCCCGTGAGGATGGTTCGCGGCGCACCACACGCTACGACATCGATCTGTTGCAAGTGCATCTTCTGCGGTTACTGTCAGGAGTCCTGCCCGGTGGACGCGATCGTCGAAACCCGCATCTACGAGTATCACTTTGAGAACCGAGAAGATGCGGTGATGACAAAACAGAAATTGCTGGCGCTGGGCGATAAGTATGAGGCCCAGCTCGCAGCAGATATCGAGGCCCAGGCGAGATATCGCTGAGCCTGGAAGATTAGCCAACCCGGTTGGATGACCCCGATGACCTTTGAAAAGATTGTCTTTTATGTTTTGGCGGCGCTCCTGATCTTTGCCGCCACGATGGTGATCACCCGGCGTAATCCGGTGCAACTCGGGCGCTGTTTTTGATCGTTGCGTTTATCGCAACCAGCGGGCTCTGGCTGCTGGGCGGAGGGCGGAGTTTCTCGCGATGAGCCCTGGTGCTGGTCTACGTCGGTGCGGTGATGGTGCTGTTCCTGTTTGTGGTGATGATGCTGCGATATTGAGATCGCCACCCTCCGGGCAGGGCTTTATTCGCTATCTGGCCGGTCGGACTGGTGATGGCCAGTGGGCGATGGGCGCAGAGCTGTTGCTGGTGGTGGGACCACAGAACTTTGGTCTTGAGAAGTTTGGCAGCGCCTGCGCGTCATGCAGCCGACTACAGCAATACAGAGGAGCTCGGCAGCGTGCTCTACACGGGTCTATATGTATCCGTTTGAGATTGCCGCGGTGATCCTCGCTGGTGGCGATTATTGCTGCAATCAGACTGACCATGCGTAAACGTCCCGAGAACAAGAGCATCGATCCATCCCAACAGGTGGTGGTGAAGCGTGCTGATCGGGTGCGGATGGTGCAGATGGACGCAGAGAAGAGTTAGGAGTTGGGTCTGTGATAGCGCTTTCAGATTATCTTGTAGTGGGTGCCATCCTGTTTGCCCCTGAGCATTGCAGGCATCTTCCTGAATCGTAAGAACGTGATCATCCTGCTGATGTGTATCGAGTTGATGCTGTTGGCGGTCAATATCAACTTTGTTGCCTTCTCCCATTTTCTCGGGGATAGCGCGGGTCAGGTGTTCGTCTTCTTTATCCTGACGGTGGCCGCAGCAGAGGCGGCGATCGGGTTGGCGCTGCTGGTGGTGCTGTTCCGCAGCAGGCGCAGCATCAATGTTGAGGATATGGATGCCCTGAAGGGGTAGTGTGCGGCGCGGGTGCGCGATGTCGTGCTCCGCATGAATCAGAATGGCAAGGTGCAGAGCAGATTTCTGCAAATGGGCTGTAGTGGGCGTTCGGGGGAACCCGTTCGACCGGGGGATAGCGTAGAAAACAGACAACCATGGAAAATATATACCTCATCATAGTATTGGCTCCTCTGTTGGGCGCCATTATCGCGGGTTTCCTTGGTGGCAGTATCGGTCGCAAGGGTGCCCACTGGGTGACCACCGCGGGGCGTTGGCATCAGCCGCGCTGCTGTCGCTCTATACTCTGAAGCGCTTTGCGCTCGACGCTGAAGCGGTTTTCAATGGTCCGATTTACACCTGGATGGTGAGTGGCGGAATCAACATGGAGGTGGGCTTTCTGGTTGATCAGCTGACCGTCCGTGATGATCAGCGTGGTGACCTTTGTCTCCTTCTGCGTGCATGTCTACACCATCGGTTACATGGCGGATGACGAGCACAACTGGCCGAAAGAGAGTCTTGCCGGGCGCAATAGCTACCAGCGTTTCTTCAGCTACATCTCGTTGTTCACCTTCTCTATGTTGATGTTGGTGATGTCCAACAACTTCATGCAGCTGTTCTTCGGCTGGGAGGCGGTGGGCCTGGTCTCCTATTTGCTGATCGGCTTCTGGTCGGTGCGTCCGACTGCAATCTTTGCCAACCTGAAGGCGTTTCTGGTCAACCCGGGTGGGTGACTTTGGCTTTATTCTCGGCATTGCCGCGATTGTGATGTACTTCGGCAGTCTCGATTATCGCGAGGTGTTCGAGCTGGCGATGGATCCAAGCAAGGGCTTTGCCGACAAGCAGATCGATATCTTTGGCGGTGTCTCACTGATGTCGGCGATCGGTATCTTGCTGTTTATCGGCGCCATGGGTAAGTCGGCGCAGGTGCCGCTGCATGTCTGGCTGCCCGACTCGATGGAAGGCCCGACGCCGATCTCCGCGTTGATCCACGCTGCGACCATGGTCACTGCCGGTATCTTTATGGTGGCGCGTATGTCGCCGCTCTATGAGTTGTCCGAGACCGCGCTCAGTTTTGTGCTGGTGATCCGGTGCCACCACCGCTTTCTTCACTGGCCTGATCGGCATAGTGCAGAACGATATCAAACGGGTGGTGGCCTATTCGACCCTGTCACAGCTGGGTTACATGATGGTGGCGCTGGGCGCATCGGCCTATGCCCGCTGGTATCTTCCACCTGATGACTCACGCTTTCTTCAAGGCGCTGCTGTTCCTTGCCGCCGGCTCTGTGATCATCGGTATGCATCACGATCAAGATATCCGCAACATGGGTGGCATCAAGAAGTACATGCCGATCACCTACTGGACCTCGCTGATCGGTTCACTGGCGCTGATCGGTTTCCCCGGGCTTCTCCGGCTTCTTCTCCAAAGATGCGATCATCGAAGCGGTGCACCACTCCAGCGTGGCGGGCGCAGGCTATGCCTATCTGCTGGTGGTGGCCGGGGTGTTTGTCACCGCGCTCTACAGCTTCCGCATGTTCTTTCTGGTGTTCCATGGCGAGGGGCCGCGTGATGAACATGCCAAAGAGCATATCCATGAGACCCCAAAGGTGGTGACGATACCGCTGATTCTGTTGGCGATCCCATCCGTTGGTCTCGGCTATCTGACTATAGAACCGATGCTGTTTGGTGACTGGTTCAGCGGTGTGCTGCATGTGTCAGCGCAGCATAATGTGCTGGCCGAAATGGGTGAGCAATTCCAGCGGTTCAGCAGGCTTTATCCTGCCATGGCATGATGGGGCTGCCGTTCTGGTTGGCACTGGGTGGTTTTCTCACCGCCTGGTACATCTATATGAAGGATCCGTCAATTGCCGAGCGGATCAAGTCCGAAGGCCAGCCGCCGCTCTACACTCTGCTGGATAAAAAGTACTGGTTCGATGAGGCCTATCAGCTGGTGTTTGCCCGGTGGCAGCCGCCTGATCGGTAAGCTGTTCTGGTTTGTCGGTGACCGCACTTTGATCGATGGCCTGCTGGTCAACGGATCAGCGCGCAGCGTGGGCTGGATTGCCGGTGTGGTGCGGCATGTGCAGACCGGTTACCTCTATCACTATGCGATTGCCCATGATTCTGGGTCTGCTGCTGATGCTGACCTGGTTCGTGATTGTATAAGAAGACGAAGGATACAAAGCATGATTGCGGATTGGCCAATCCTCAGCCTTACCGTTTGGCTGCCTATCATGCGGCGGCGCCCGTGGTGCTCGCCAGTGGTGATCGTGAACCTAATGCAACTCGCTGGACTGCACTGATCATTGCGCTGCTCACCTTTATCGTGAGTCTGCCACTCTGGTTCGGCTTCGATAGCTCGACCGCCGAGATGCAGTTTGTCGAGCGCGCTGCCTGGATCCCTCTGCTCAATATCGAGTATTACATGGGCGTCGATGGCATCTCGGATGCCGTTGATCGTGTTGACCACCTTCATCACCCCGCTAGTGGTGATCGCCGGTTGGGAGGTGATTCAGTACAAACCCTCACAATACATGGCGGCCTTCCTGATCATGGAGGGTGTCATGGTGGGCGTCTTCTCTGCCCTTGATGCGATGCTCTTCTATGTATTCTGGGAATCGATGCTGATTCCGATGTTCGTCATCATCGGTGTCTGGGGTGGGCCGAATCGCGTCTACGCCACCATCAAGTTTTTCCTCTACACTTTTCTTGGCTCAGTCTTTATGCTGGTCGCACTGATTTATATGTTCTTTCAGCTCGGGCAGTTTCGAGATCCTCGGGTTTTCATGACCTCAAGCTGGGCCTGAACGAACAGATCCTGATCTTTATCGCCTTTCTGCTCGGCGTTTGCCGCTGAAGGTGCCGATGTGGCCGGTCCACACCGTGGTTGCCAGGATGCCCATGTCGAGGCGCCCACTGGCGGTTCTGTGATCCTGGCGGCGATCATGCTGAAGATCGGAGGCTATGGCTTCCTGCGCTTCAGTCTGCCGATCACACCCGATGCCAGTCACACACTCGACTGGCTGATCATCGGTATGTCGTTGATCGCGGTGGTCTATATCGGTTTTGTTGCGCTGGTACAGCAGGACATGAAGAAGCTGATCGCCTATTCGTCGATCGCCCATATGGGGTTTGTCACCCTCGGCTTCTTCATCGTCTTCACCATATCTTCTGGTTCCAGCGATGCCTCCGGTGCAATCCTCGGTGTTGAGGGTGGCATGGTGCAGATGGTCTCCCACGGCTTTATCTCAGCGGCGATGTTCCTCTGCGTGGGGGTTCTCTACGATCGACTGCACAGCCGTGAGATCGGCGACTACGGTGGTGTGATC
>AASF01002165.1 GCA_000168735.1 Candidatus Endoriftia persephone str. Hot96_1+Hot96_2
TGATCAACGACTCGGGGCGGTATTCAATCCGCACCGAGTCGTCACCCAAAATTATCCGATCAATGAATGTCCCGAAGAAGTGTCGCAGCTTCTTCGTGGCTTTCTGTTGTCTCGATAATATAGCGTAAAGCCCTCTCCAATTCAGCAATATCCTCTTGGAGAAACAGTGAGTTTCGGCTGTTCTTCTGCATCAATCCCCGGCCAACTTCCGCTCTAACTCGCCAATTCTTTTATTGTTTTCACGTAGCCGCTTGGTTAAATCTCCCAGATTCGGGGTGTCCCTTCCGTAGGTTTCAAAGAGCTCGTATATTTTCGAATTTCTTTCCTCAACAGCTGACAAGGCGCTGGAAATGGCCTGACGACGCTTTCTGTGATCCTTCACCCAAGTGCCACAGGCC
Source organism: Candidatus Endoriftia persephone str. Hot96_1+Hot96_2 (assembly GCA_000168735.1). Classification (GTDB taxonomy): domain Bacteria; phylum Pseudomonadota; class Gammaproteobacteria; order Chromatiales; family Chromatiaceae; genus Endoriftia; species Endoriftia persephonae. The sequence continues at coordinate 399 of AASF01002165.1, forward strand.
TCATTCAGATCCCGGACCACATCAGATAGAAAACTCCTGGTAAAAACCCGGTCCAGGATTACCCCAACCATCCATTCATCAAACGAGCTGGCCGAGATTCGCCGATTATTTCCGGATCCTTTTTTCTGGGCTGAGCGGCAGTTGTAATACCAATATCGCTTACCGGGTTCCACTTTTGCCTGATTCAATCTGCATGCTGGAACCATCATTGCAGCGAAGGGATGCCCGTGAACAGGTAGGTACTCTTCGGGAGACCCCTTATTATCACCAGCAGTCGCACCATCCATCATGGATTGAACGGGTATCCCACAGATCAAGAGGAACCCAGGGGATCATGTGCCTGGACGATAATCCACTGATCTCGAGGCTTTTTACAGCGGGTAGCGCGGTCGCGCCTGCCAAAGACTACCCGTCCCGCCAACAGCATCATTCCGCAGCAACGCCCAAAATGCTGGATTTGGTCCATGATTTCCCGCGGTTGGTGACACCCCGATCCTGAAGGTTGATGGCAATGGTCAGTGCGCCCATCCCCCTGGATCGCATGTCAAAGATTTCACGGACCACAGGGGCTTCATCAGCGCGTGGGCGGAGGCGTTTTCTCTTTGGATTGTCTGGCGCCGGATAAGCTTCTTAGCCGAACGGGACTCGGCCGCCATTGAAATATCCTTCTTGTGCATTCTTGAGCATGGAACGGGTGGTGTCCCGCAGAAACCTGCCCGGCTATAGAGCTCGTCAAAGAGTTCCAGGACGCTCTCAGTCACCCAGCCACCGTCTGTGTTGCGGTCGATATTCAAGCTCACATACTGAATATCAATACCCGCTTTTGCCAGACGCAGTTTGTACATGCCCGCGTCGATCTTGTTTCGGGCAAATCGGCTGGTAGACCAAGTGATTAGGTAGTCTGGGCTCATCACCTCGCAGTATGCGATGGCTGCCTGGAAGTCGGGACGGTCGTCATACCGGCCGGATCGGCCTTCATCCACAAAGATCCGATCCACCCGCGCCCCAAGGGACTCCGCCTTTGCCGCGCACTGCTGGATCTGTGACTCCAGCGGCAGCTCATCTTCAGCTTGCCGGGGCAGTGGAAACCCGAGCATATATCACCGCAGTTTTTTCCATTTTTCGCCTCGAGCCCGAACTCAGGAATTAAAGAGAGTGCAGATATAGAGGTACCCACCCCCCCCTTGTGGGCTGGGGGATGTTGCTATGCCGAGCCCCCACCCCCGCTGTCTTACTGTGCTGGTGGTGTGATTCTGAGAGTTGAATTGCGCCTTTGTGGTTTGTCGTCTCTCGGTAACCCACTGATCCAACATAGGCATGGTGTGTGTAAACTGCGTCTTTGTGAATAATGCGCAGTTTATAGTTTCAAGCGGCAAGAGATTGAAACCGTTTGAATTGCGCGTTCCCCCGGCTGCTGCATCTGCCCCAGAACACCCATAGTCTTTAGACATAGCAGAAAAGGGCTGGCCACAGCAATCTGGGTTTCAGGCGCCAGATAAGGAGCGCGGGGGGGGCCTCTGGGGTAGATATGGTGGGTGTTCCAGGGTTTGGATAGATGTCTGGCCCAGCTTGGTGACAGGTAGCTCCATCTTTGACAGCGGATTGGCTTGGTCGACTGCTTTGGCCAGCGGTTCGCACGCGCTACATGCACATAATCTTTGGTGGTCTTCGGATCCTTATGCCCCATCAGGGCCTGGATCTTGAGCAGCTGCACATCATCTTCGGTGAGCTCTGTGCCATACAGATGGCGAAGCGCATGAGGATGGCACTGATCCCTTGGGATACCCGCCTGATCGCCATACTTCTCGACCATCTCACCCACCGATCGGGTAGAGATGCGCCTTGCCTCACCGTAGTACTCATGTGGGGGCGTCTTCATGTCCTTGGTACTGACGAACAGCACCTGGTCACCATCAGGCAGCATCCTGTCGATTCGCGCCAGCTCCTCATGCCCCAGATAGGCACGGATCAACAGCCGGGTTTCATGGGGGGCAGGAACAAACCGCTGATGATCCCCCTTCTCCCTAACTCGGATGATCAGCCGCTCCATGCCTCGATCATCGGCCGCCCAGACCAGATCCGACTCATTGAGACGACAGACCCCTGACAGCCGCAGACCGCAGCCGATGAACACCGACAGGATCGCCGCATCCCGCACCCCGAGGAACGTATCCAGGTCAGGCTGCAGCATCAGCCGCTCACCATGGACCAGGTCCATCCCCCTTCGGCAGCCGGCGCCCGCTCTTGGGATAGGGCACGGTCACAGCCGGGTCTTCAAACAGCAGGCCCCTGCTTCAGAGCCCAGGCATAGAAGCCCCTTCACCGCCGCCACCGTAGGCCGACGGCTGCCAGGACGCAGCCCCCCGCTTATGGGCCACCAGGCCACAAAACGCCTCGAGCTGGGCACGGTCGGCATCCAGCAGGCCCATCTCGTGCTCCTGCTGCAGCCAGGCAGCGAGCCCCTCCAGATAGCGGAAGTACTTATTTACAGTGCCAGGCTGGCGGCCTTCGTTGTGCTCTTTCCACGTCAGCCAGCGGGTGATCAGATCGGTATTAGTCGGGTGCATTGTCGGCCTCATTTCCAGGGGAGGGGGAAAACAACCCCGTGGACCGGTGGATACATGGATATTTTCGTGTAACTCATTGAAATGATAGCACTTTCAGTTTACTAGAATCCATGGATTAACCCATGGAACGAACTCTAACCCATGGATAAGGAAACACTAATATAGAAAAACCCGTGGTATGAGACTTTTGCCTTTTCTCTTCCTTTTTCACCCGTTATTCTTCTTTCTTTTCAATTATTTAAGAAGAAGAAGAGAAGGAAAAGCCAAAAAAGTGACATATGGCTAAAAGTCGTCAACCCATGGAGGAATAGACCTAACCCGTGGATATTCAGACACAACCCGTGGATGGTGTTCTCTCTATAATCAATGACTTACGCGCAAACAGACCCCAAATCCACGGCTTTTTGGGAATGCCCCCCTATAGGAAATGGCCACCGAGGGGCAGTTTTGCTCTTCTTAGAAGGCAGGCGCAGCCTGGCCTGAAAGCGGGCGCAGCCTGAAAGCGGGCGCAGCCCGACTCATCAGGGGGTGTGGGGGATGAGAAATACCAAGCGCAGGCGCCCTCAATAAGCCGAGATCCAACCGGCAATCAGCGCAGGACACGGACAAACTTGGGGTGGGCGCAGCCCCTACTTATTGGGGGGAAAGGGGGAAACGTTGAGAAGAGCGGGCAAACCATCGAGAGCGCTTCTCCGGCCGATCTTGGGGTAATGTTGGTGGACACAGCTGACTTAGGCCCCTCTCGCATCTCCTGAATGACCTCATCCAGCATCAGCAATCCCCCGATCAGAAGCTATCTCATCAGCCAATTCGCCGGGGAGGATCGAGACTCCAGCACCGCCAAGGCCTTTTCCAGGCGCTCTCTCACTGGCGCAATCAGGCTCAGCAGATGTATGGGCTCAACGTCCTCAATCGGCGCATCTGGCATCCCACTGAGGAGAGCACAAAAACAATCCACCTCAGACTTCGCCTCAATAATCAATCCATGTAAGTCCTGATCCATAGGATCCTCTCCAGCACTTTTCATTAGGAGAGCCTTATAGTGCGAGAGGGAAAGACGCAATTCACCACCAAGAGCCGACCTGGGTTCCCGAACTCCATGCGCCTACGTGAAAAGTTTCACAGTTCGAGGGGGATAAGGACTAAAGATTTTGCGTAGCGCCCCGCGCCAGAGCGGCGCGGGACTGAGGTTGACTCAACATGCGCACTACTCAGTGCCTGTTAATCTGACAGGAGAGGCTACCCCCTGCAACGCCTGATCGAGGCGGTCGATGATCGGGTTGAGCATCAACATCATGGCAGAGGGCTCCAGCGCCTCGACAGGACCGTCTGGCATATTGGAGAAGAGCGTGTAGATCCCGGCCGCATAGTCCCTGGCTTCCTGAATTAGGGTGTTGTCATCCTGGCGCACCTCACACCTCCATACTCAACTGGCGGCGATCCTGGCCCAACAGCGCCGGGTTAGGCATGGGCTCACCGAGCTGGTTGCAGACGTTGCGCAGGCTGGTGAGCACGGACTCGTAGATGAAGGCATCCTTGGTCACTAACTTCTCGATCAGCTTGATCTTCTGGTTGCGCAGGGCAATCTGCTGGCCGGCGGTGACCTTGCCGTAAAAGCCCTGGCGGCGGATGGCGGGGAGCACCTCTTCGCAGACCCACTTGGTAAAGCGGATGGCTTCCGGTTTGTTTGAGCGGAAAAGGCTCTTGTGCATAGGCCCGGTTGGCGCGGGGTGTGTCAACATCGGCGTATAACGCTTGACGTTTAACGCCGCTCGTTATACTCTTGCCCCCATGATTAAAA
>AASF01002164.1 GCA_000168735.1 Candidatus Endoriftia persephone str. Hot96_1+Hot96_2
TGATCAGCTATCGTGGCACCGTCATGCATTATCATGGTGCAGATCAGGAGCGTGCGGCGATGTTGCTCTCGGCAATCACCAACAACCTTGATACAAAAGGCGGTCGGGTCATGGGCGTCGGCGCCGGCTGGAAATCCCCCCATTCACCAAAAGCCAAGGTGCAAAAAGGTCTCGACATCGTCAACGGTTTCCCCGGTGAGGCCGCGTTCCCCACGCATCAGGTGAGTCAGCAGAATCTTCCGATGATCAAGGACGGCCAAAATGGCCGGCCCAAAGTCTACTGGTGGAGCTGTAACAACATGGCCTTTATCAACGGAAACAATAAGGAAGCGGAAGCGATCTTAAAAGATGAGAGCCTCATACCCTTCTCGGTTTCGTCTAACATCGTCTATGACGAGTCATCGCAATACGCCGATCTTATCCTGCCTGATGTCACCTATCTGGAACGATGGGACACCGAAGATATGGTGTCGCCGACCGGTGTCGCCGAATACTACATCCGCCAACCCCTCATCAAGCCGCTTGGGCGAGGGCGAAGGATCAGGGTGAAATCTTTGCCGGCCTGGCGAAACGGTGTGGATTTGAACTGGCCTATTCGACCAAGGAGGAGTATGTCCGTCAGTCTTGCGATATGACACCGGGCGTCAGAGAAGCCGGCGGTTTCGAGTACATGAAGAAACATGGGGTCTGGCACGATAAGAACGCCAAGCCTAACTTCGGCTTCTACGAAGCCAAAGTGGATGTTTCCGGCGACGGGGTTATTCTCGATGAAAAAACCGGCGTCTACTGGAACTACAAGAAGGCCGGAGTCAGCAAAGCCGAAGCTAAGAGCAAAGGCTATCTGGGGGTCGAGGGCGCCAAGAAAGCCTATGTCGCCCAGAACATCGAGGGCACGCCGCGTAAGGCCTATCCGCCGAACACCTCATTCATCAAGTCCGGCCTGCTCGACTTCTATTCCGATAACTTCGCGTCCAAGGGGTTCCCGGCGTTCCCAACCTATACGCCGATACCGTGAGCATCAGAAGACTGGGTCAAGGATGACTTGCACCTGACCACCTACAAGGTAGCCGTACATACGCACTCCCGGCACAGCCCATTGCAAGTGGTTGTCTGAGATCAAGCACGACAATCCGGCATGGATCAACGCCAAATCTCGCCGCCGCGCGCGGTATCAAGGATGGCGATACCATCAAGGTGTCTAACGAACTTGGTGAGATCACCACCACAGCTCATGTCACCGAAGGCATCATCCCCGGCATCATCGCCATCTCGCACCACTTGGGACGTCAGCATTCCGGTATCTACGGATCGGGAAAGCGTTCTCCCACTCCTGGGGGGGTGCCGCAGCGGATCCGGACGCCAAGAACATGTGGTGGAACCAAGCACGGAACCCATCCCAACTCGATCATTCCGAACAGTTCGGATCCGATTAGTGGTGGGCAACGGTGGATGGATACGGTGGTAAGAGTTGCCAAAGTGTAATTAAGTGAGTGAAACAGGAGAGCTGAGATGGAAACTGATTGGAAAAAGCTGGCCGATAGCGCCAAATCACGAAGTGAAATTTATGGACTATTGACCACTGTTTTCCGGGAGGAACCCACCGAGGCCCTCATCAAGGAGCTGAGAGGTCCCCGCTTGTCGGGGGCCTTCTCAGACATGGACGTGGATCTGGGAGAGACGTTCTACAGCGATCCTGAAGGGCAAGTGGCGGATGAGTTAGCTGTGGAGTTTACCCACTTGTTCCTTGGCCCTGGTCCTCATATATCGGCCCATGAGTCTATCTTTGTCGAGGTGGATGGCGACGCATGTGCTCTATGGGGGGCACAGACCGTTGAAGTGAAAAAGTTTATCGAGACGACAGGCCTCAATTATGAGCCGGGGTTCACAGGTCTTCCTGATCACGTCAGCGTTGAACTTGAATTTTTACAGAAGCTGACAGAGTGGGAGGCTGATAAGTGGATTCAACAAAATCGCAAGAGTGCAGAGTATTGTCTGACAGTGCAACGCATGTTTCTTGAACGGCATCTATTATGTTGGTTACCCCAATTCTGTGATGCGATCATGACTCAGGCGGAGATGCCCTTCTACCGAGCTATGGCTGAATTGACCAAGAATTATATGGAGTTTGAGCGGCAGAGTATCGCAACCGATACAGCTGCTTAATGTATGCTTACCAATTCACCTACATCCATGTAGGTGGATTATTTATTTCTTAACCGGTTGCGAAGGGTAGCTTCCCTGATTAGGCCCCATGCCCATTTTTTTACCCTGATTGATAGCGAATTCGACTGGAGCACCTAGATTGATTCGGTAAGCTGCCCACATAGTGCCCAGTAGTGCAGAACTTGGTGCATAGACCAAGAGCATGTCCTTGCTGGCATCGATAACCTTCTGGGTGAAGTCGTCAACCTGTTCCTGACTTGGCACTAGGCCGTCGATCGGGATGCTAATATAACGCATACCCAGCGCCTCAGTCTCCAATTGATGTAATCGTGCGGTTTTTTCTGGTGTTCCGAGATCGATCACGGTTTCAAACCCGAAAATTTTCAGTTCCGCTATACGATTGATCTGACGACCACGGGTTGCCCTGTAAATAAGGAATAGCTCGACCAGGATCCGGAATGGCAATAGCGTATCCCATTCTCCCCGGTAACTTGGATGTCTTGTGGGTGAGTGTTTGCGGTACTGATTTGCCATCGCTGGCAGTAAGCACTGCATCATTGTGTCGATTCATCTCTCCGTCACCCCACCAACCGCAGGCGTACACTGACTTGGGTGACATTGCGAAGAGCGCATAACAAAGTAGTGATAGATACAGATCTCAATCTGTAAATGGGTTGTGCTTTGCTTCATGATTTTGAGTGTCCCTGATCAGGTTATCAGTAGCGCATTCAGTGAATCTTGGTGCGAGTCTATTATCTTTGGATAATCAGCATCATTCCCTATGTGGCAAGAGTGACAGGATTAGTCTGTCAGGGGTGACTGACTAAAATAGATAAGGAGAGAGCTGCGGGAAATTAGACCCACAGCGGTAGACATATTTTCAGGAGGTCTCCACAGGTAATCCTTCCAGTCTCCATTCGGGAAGGCCTCCTTCCAGGCGCTTGGCGTTAACGCCTCGCTCCCGCAGTCTGGAGACAGCATCGAATGCCAGTACACAATGCGGACCGCGGCAGTAGGCGACAATCTCCTGAGAAGGATCAAGCTCGTCCAGATGCTTTTCCAATTCCTCCAGCGGAATATTGATCGCACCCGGCAGGTGTCCCGCTGCATACTCCTCTGGCGGGCGCACATCCAGGACCGTCACCAGACCATCCCTCGCACGCTCCAGTAGTTGAGCTGCCGGCACCGGTTCTAGACTGTCTTTGACCTTGAGGTAGTCGTCGACGAGACGATTCACATCGGCCAGGTGGCGCTCCGCCACTTCTCTCAGCGATCCGAATAGGGCCGAAACGTCCATACCACTCAATCGATAATAGACCTTGTGGCCCTCCTTACGATTGGCAACCAGCCCGGCCTGCCTGAGTTGTTGCAGATGTTGAGAGGTATTAGCCACAGTCAGGCCCGAAACCTGCGCCAAGGCATCTACACTGCGTTCACCCTGCGCCAGAAATTCCAGAAGTTCCAGTCGGTAGCCATTACTCATCGCCTTGGCGACACGGGCAAATTGGCTGAAAAGATCGTGTTTGAAATTGCCTGTTGACATATATATCGGCCCCAACTATACTTCAATTATTCAATAGATCTATTGATTATATGATCTCTTTGAAAATTATAACAGATTATGTATTGGAGGAGAGTGGAGCATGAATTGGTACGACTGGATTCTCAGGAATGAACTGCCCGTTCGCCTGGGTTTTTTCTTCGGCATCTTTGCCATCATGGCGGCCTGGGAGCTGCTAACCCCCCGCCGTACTCTCACAGTTTCCAAGAGCATTCGCTGGGCCAACAACCTGGGCCTAGTCTTCCTCAACAGTTTTATTCTGCGTTTGCTGTTTCCGGCGGCGGCGGTGGGTGTTGCTGCCCTTGCCGAGCAACGGGGGTGGGGCCCTGCTCAACTTTTATGAAACCCCCTTTATTCCATCGGTCGTCATTGCAGTGATAGTGATGGATTTCGTTATCTACCTGCAGCATGTGATGGTCCATGCCGTACCTGTTCTTTGGCGACTACACCGGGTCCATCACGCCGACCTCGACTACGACGTGACCACCGGCGCCCGCTTCCACACCTTTGAGATCATCCTATCCATGTTGATCAAGTTCGCCACCATCATGGTGCTGGGTCCACCCGTCGTAGACGGTGGTGATCTTTGAGGTGCTGCTCAATGCCACCGCCATGTTCAATCACGGCAATGTCCGGCTCCCAACCAGCCTAGACCGGGTATTGCGCTGGTTCCTTGTCACTCGCTGATATGCACCGCGTACACCATTCGGTAGAGGATGATGAGGCAAACAGCAACTTCAGGCTTCAGCCTGCCCCTGGTGGGATCGGTTGTTCGGCACTTACCGTGATCAACCCAGAGGAGGTCATGAGTGGCATGACCGATCGGTATCCATAAATACCGCGACCCGAAGACAGGTCAACCGCTTACCCGGCATGCTGGCGCTGACCTTTATCGGCAAGATCAGTGGCTACGCCATCAATCGCCGCGAATGGAGCAATAGCGATGAGAAGTAAAGCACTTCGCTGGCTACTATTTGCCCTGTTGGCATCGGCAATTTCTCTGACCATTCTCTACCGAGACCATATTGATGCAGGTGCCCTGCAGCAGTGGGTAGAGCAAGCCGGTCCCGCCGCTCCACTGCTGTTCATGGTTATCTATGCCATCGGCACGGTGCTGTTCCTTCCAGGATCAGTGATGACCCTGGCGGGTGGTGCCCTGTTCGGGCCGGTGCTCGGCACCTTCTACAATCTCACCGGCGCAACTATCGGCGCGGTGCTGGCTTTTCTTATCGCACGATTCTTTACTTCCAACTGGGTGGAGCAGAAGACCGGTGGCCATCTCAAGCGGCTGAAAGAGGGCGTGGAAACATGAGGGTTGGCGCTTCGTCGCCTTCGTGCGTCTGGTACCGCTCTTTCCCTTCAATCTGCTCAACTATGCGTTGGGCCTGACCCGTATCCCGCTGCTTCACTACCTGATCGCCACCTATCTGTGCATGCTGCCAGGCGCCATTGCCTACACCTATCTAGGATACGCCGGGCGTGAAGCGGTGGCTGGTGGTGAAGGCTTGATTCAGAAAGTGATGCTGGCGCTGGCGCTGCTGGCCGTAGTGGCCTTCCTTCCCCGACTAATCGGTCGTCTCAGGCAGGGCCCCACCATGAACATCGATGCACTGAGGGAACGCCTGAACAAAGAGGACGAATTACTTTTGCTGGATGTCCGCACCGCCAATGACTACCAGGATAAGCTGGGACACATCGTGGGCTCCCTGAATATACCCCTGGAAGAGCTTGAATCCCGTCTGGCCGAACTGACCCCCTATCTGGAAAAACCGGTCGCATTGATCTGCACCACGGATCGTCGTTCCAAAAAAGCCGCGCAGATACTCGGTAGTCAGGGTTTTGCCGATGTGCATGTGGTGATTGGCGGGATGACGCAGTGGAACAAGAATGCCCTGCCTGTTCACACCACAACTGAGACTTCAGACCATTTACGGGAGATTCAATAGTGTCCCTTTCCATTATTATCGCTGGACTCGCCACCGGCCTGC
>AASF01002163.1 GCA_000168735.1 Candidatus Endoriftia persephone str. Hot96_1+Hot96_2
CCGGTGCTAGCAGCTCATAGGCAATCAGCTTGGGCACTACGTCAACGATACCGACGGTGAACTGCACCGGTCGGCCGGTCGGTTGGCCACGCAGCACTTCGCCCAACTCTGCCCCCAGGGGCAAATATCTCCTCTGCGTAACTCTGCAACCAGTCGGCCGGTCTCGGTGAGTACCAAGTTGCGACCGCTTGCGCGAGAATAGTAGCGTACCCACAGCTTTCTTCGAGCTGGCGTAACTGGCCGCTGATGGTCTGCGGTGTCAAGTTCAGCAGTTCGCTGGCCCGAACCACGCCGCCTTCGCGGGCGACGATCCAGAAGTAGTGCAAATGTTTGTAGTTCAGGTGTTTCACGGCATCGATAAAACAGTTCGTTAAATTCGAAGTATAAGTCAGAAACAAACGAATATTATTGATTATTGTTACCTCCTAGACTGCTCTCCAGCCGCGCGAACCGCGATCAATATTTAACTGCCGGGGAGTGTTCTATATGCACATCGAAATCCAATCACGGGGATCAGCCCCTCGACACCGCGCTGCGCGCGCACATCGAACGTCGGCTCGGCTTTGCACTCGGCCGATTCTCGAATCGGATCAACCCGGGTCGAGGTGACCCTGAGTGATCTCAATGGTCCGCGTGGCGGTGTTGATCAGCACTGTCAGATCCGCGTGGCGGCCGGGCGGCTGCCGACTCTGGTGGTGGAGGAAGACCGCGGCCGAGCTGGGGGCGGCCATCGAACAGTGCCGTCGATCGCTGTGGACGCAACCTGGCAGCGCCAGGTCAGCCGTGAACGCAATTTTTCCCGTGTATGCATGGCGCGGTTGGCGAATGCGTCATCCATCTTGAACTGCTGTTTGAACCCAATTCGTTAAACCCCGTCAGGGAGAGATCGCTATGAGTCGATTCGCTACCGCTGTCGCCCGACCGCAAGGCGCGGTCCTGGCGACCAACAAGGTCATCCGCAACACCTACATGCTGCTGTCGATGACCCTGGTGTTCAGCGCCGCCACCGCCGGCGTTTCGGTGCTGTTCAATCTGCCCCATCCGGGATTCATCATCACCCTGGTCGGGCTACTTCGGCCTGCTGTTCCTGACCAGCAAGTTCCGCGACAGCGCCCTGGGGCTGGTCTGCGTCTTTGCCCTGACCGGTTTCATGGGGATCACTCTCGGGCCGATCATCAACGCCTATCTCGGGTTACCCAACGGTCCCGAACTGGTCATGACCGCACTCGGTTCGACCGGCGCCATCTTTCTCGGCCTGTCCGGGTATGCGTTGACCAGCCGCAAAGATTTCAGCTTCATGGACGGCTTTCTGATGGCCGGCATCCTGGTTGCCTTTCTGGCTGGTCTCGGTGCCATGCTGTTTGAGCTGCCGGGGCTGTCGCTCGCCGTCTCGGCGCTGTTCGTGCTGCTGATGTCCGGGCTGATCCTGTGGGAGACCAGCAACATCATCCACGGCGGTGAGACCAACTACATCATGGCGACCGTCGACCCTCTATGTCTCCATCTACAACCTGTTCACCCAGCCTGCTGCATCTGCTAGGGGCGTTCGGCGGTGACGAATAGACCAGCTGCCGAAGCACGGAGGAGCACCATGCAACGTCCCAAGCTTCCGTTGCTGCCCCGTCGCGGGCGCGTCTTCCAGGCCCCCTGGGAGCGCGCCTTCGATCGGGTCATCACCCCTCTTCGAGGCGTTTATCCACCGCCAGACCACCAGCGGACTGCTGCTCATGGGGGCCGCGCTGTTGGCCCTGGTGGCGGCCAACAGTCCCTGGGCGGGAAGCTATCAGCACCTTATCCATACGGTCATAGGTGTCGACGTGGGTGGCTGGCGGTTGGAGAAATCGTTGCAGCACTGGATCAACGATGGGTTGATGGTGCTGTTCTTTTTCGTCGTCGGCCTGGAACTGAAACGGGAGGTGCTGGTCGGCGAACTGGCCGAATTGCGCCAGGCGGTGTTGCCCATATTTGCCGCCATCGGTGGCATGCTGGTGCCGGCATTGATCTACTTCGCCCTCAACCCCGAGGGTGACGCCGCCCGCGGATGGGGCATCCCCATGGCCACCGATATCGCTTTCGCCATCGGTGTGCTGGTGCTGCTCGGTCCCCGCATACCCAAGGCGTTGATCACATTCCTGGTTGGCGCTGGCCATCGCCGACGATCTGGGCGCCGTGGTGGTGAGTCGCGCTCTTCTATACCGACGCGCTGGTCTGGGAGGCCCTGGTCACCGCAGCCCGTACTGGCTAACGCGTCCTGGGTGTGGTCCTCAACCGGTGGCCGGGTGGTGCGCCGCACCAGCCCCTACCTGGTGGTCGGGGGTGCTACTCCTGGCTGGGCGCCTGCTCAAGGTCCGGGTGTCCACGGCCCACACTCGGCCGGGGGTATTCACGGGCGCTGACCATCCCGGGCATTCCCGAAATACGATCCAGTCCGGTTCAGCGACTCGGTACGGGAGTTGATCGGTCGTTTTGACGCCAGCTACCGACCGGGTGAGAACATCATGACCAACGTACAGATGCGGGCCATAGTCCAGGCGCTGGAGAACGGTGTGCGCCGGGTGGAGACGCCGCTACAGCGCCTTGAGCACGAACTGCACCTGCCGGTGGCGCTGCTGGTGATCCCGCTGTTTGCGCTGGCCAATGCCGGCATCCCCCTGGATCTGGCCGGCATGAGCGGCACCCTGGACCATCCGGTCACCCTCGGCGTGATGTTGGGGCTGGTGTTGGGCAAATTCCTGGGCATCGCCGGGATGAGCTGGCTGGCGATCCGGCTTGGTGTCGGCAGCCTGCCGGCCGGGACCCGCTTCAGCCAGATCGTCGGTGTGGGGCTGTTGGGCGGGATCGGGTTCACGATGTCCCTGTTCATCGCCGAGCTAGGTTTTGTCGGTCAACCGCAAGCATTGCTGATGGCTAAGACCGGCATCTTGGCCGCATCGGTGGTCGCCGGTGTGGCAGGCTGCGCCTGGCTGTGGTGGGTGAGTCATCGGGTTGCCACGCTGCAGGGCGAGCCGGCGAGTGACGCGACGGTGGCCGGTGTGCGCACCGGCCATGCCAACAGGTAGAGATATCCAGCAACAAAAAACAGCATCAGGGCGGCCACGAGCAATGTCTGGTAGTCGGTCTCCCTGGGGGGGACCCGCTCCAGCTTCTGCCCCTGGACGATCGGTTGGGCCGGCTGCGGGGCCGGTGCGGCCGGTTGCGGTTCGCTGGTCGCCGCTGTAGCGAAGCCGTAGCCAAGCTGCTCAGCTCTCCACATAGTTGGCAAAATCTTCGTTCTCGGTGACCACGTCAAAGCGGGCGGCGAGTTCGCGGTAGGTCTCGATGAGCTTCTCGATCGCCGCCTCGTCGGCCGCCCAGTAGCCCTCTTGCGGATGGCTTCGAGCATGCGTTCGGTAATCTGCGCCAGAGCGTGGACGTTGCTAGCCTCGACACCTCTCGCGCATATGGAGCTGGTATTTGTCCTCCACGTAGATCTCGTAGTAAGCCTGCCACTGGTCGTTACGTACGGCATTAAGGTCGACCACCTGCGAACATAAAGCGCATCAAAGGCCGCTGTATCTCCGGCGCAGTAGCGCTGCATCAGGTTTTCATCGCTGGGATCCTGCATCATTCCGTCTAATTCTTGCCATTAAGGAACCTGATATAGGGGCGGCCCGCGGCCGCCGCATGTAATAGCCTGTCTTTACGAATGATGTCGGGCACGGCCCAACCTATGCGTAGACATGCGGGCAATGCCTGCTCATTGTGCGAACGGCTGTCTGTTCAAAGTTGGCCTGGCGGTTTCATAGGTGACAAATCCCGCGCCAGACCCGAGCAAACGGACAAATTCTACACGCTCTCCATCCGGGTCATTACCACGGGCACCCCGCGCCAGTTCAATCATTTCATCGTACCCCATATCCTTGAGGTATTTCCCGCCACGTAACGACTGACCGAAGGCGGCAACAGCGGCAGCGAAGCGGAAGTCGTCACTGCTGCTGGAGAGATCCTGGACGATCTGGCTGGCCAGGATTGGTGTCTCGATCAGCTCGCTCTCTGTCTCGCCTGGATGTTTGAAACGCAACTTCAGGAAGGCCAGCTCATCACTCTTACCGACGCTGCTTACCTGCCCCTGTGCATAGCGGAGCGGTTCAATCCGCTGCCCAGTGCTCCCGCTCAGGCTGATCTCATACAGCGCGCTGATCGAGTGGCCGGCACCGATCTCCCCAGCATCGACCTTATCATTATTGAAATCCTCCCGGGCCAGCAGACGGTTTTCATAGCCCACGAGGCGATATTCGGTGACATATTCCGGGTTGAATTCAATCTGAATCTTCACATCCTTGGCCACCGTCTGCAGGGTTGGCACCCAGCTCTCTCACCAACACCTTGGCGCGCCTCCATCAGGCTGTCGATGTAGGCGTAGTTACCATCGCCCTGATCGGCGAGTTGCTCCATCAGATGGTCGTTGTAGTTGCCACCGCCAAAGCCGAGGGTGGTGAGGGCGATGCCTGCCTGGCGCTGCTGCTTGATCAGGTCGATCAACGCCTGATGGTTGACCGTGCCGACGTTGAAGTCACCGTCGGTGGCCAGGATGACCCGGTTGATGCCGCCCTCAATAAACGCCTCACGGGCCTTCGCGTAGGCGAGCCGGATCCCCGCACCACCGTTGGTTGAGCCGCCCGCACTGAGTTGCTGTAGGGCCTGTTCGATGGTCGCCCTCTTGTTGCCTGGGGTAGGCTCTAACACCACCCCAGAGGCCCCGGCATAAACCACCAGACTGACCCGGTCATCCGCATCCAGACTGCGACTGAGCAGACGCAGCGAGCGCTTCAGCAGCGGCAGTTTGTCGGGCGAGTGCATGGAACCAGAGACATCCACCAGAAACACCCAGATTGGCGGGGGGCATTTCGGACTGCCCTGGGCTGCCAAGCTTTGATGCCGATACGCAGAAGCTTTGTCCTCCGGGTTCCAGGGGTTGGCAGCAACCTCGGTGGTAATACCAAACGGGGTGTCACGCTGTTCCGCTGCCATATCCTCATAATTGAAGTAGTTGATCATCTCCTCCACCCGCACCGCGTCCATCGGTGGCAGGCGCCCCTCGTTGAGGATGCGCCGCAAATTGGCATAGGAGGCGCTGTCCACGTCGATGCTGAAGGTAGAGACCGGGAACTCCGCCGCCCGTTTCAGGGCGGTTGTCTTTGAAGTGGGCATAGTTTTCCCGATCAAGCGGTTCCGAGGGCGGACGGACGCTGGCATTGATGCCTGCGACCGGCTGGGCCATCAGCTTCATCTCATAGCGCCTCTTTGCCGGATCGGGCAGAAGCTGCTGAGGTTGATCCGCCATCACTTCCTCCATCTCGACCAGCGAGGGATGAACGGCAGTACTTTGGGGGCGTGAGGCCCGTTCTGAATTATGGATAGTGCAGGCCGCCAGCAATGAGAGGCTGAACACGGCAACGATGGGTTTGAGTTTCATGGCTTTCTCCTTACCTGTTTTGATTAGATCCATCCGTTAATACGGATCAGCTGGGGAGATGGGGTTAAATCGACCTCATTGATCCCTCAGCACTATCTCATAGGTGAAAAACAGCCAGAGGAACCCTGAAATCCCGGCAAGAAAAGAGGCAAAAATCATCCCGGTTTTGGCCATCAAAAAATCCTAAGCATGGAGGGTAAAGCAGTGAGCGCCGCAATCGCACACAGCATGAGCAGTACACCACTGGTGGTCTGGCGATGAATAAATGCATCGAGGGGTGTTAACACAGGGTCAAAGGCCTTTTCCCATGGAGCGACATACTCTTTTTCGATCAGTTTTTTCATCAAAAAACATCAGATGTGGATAACACTGGAAGTCCATCAGACTTGGTTTTGCACCTCAACGTGATCAGCAAATCCGGCACCTGCTTCCGTGTAGATGTTAAACACAGCGGTTGCACCGGACTGGCGTAATTCCTCCTCATCATCCGGATACCTTGCCGTCGCGGCAATACGTCCGGGGAAAGAGATCTCCCGCAGGCTGTTCCAGGGCATCCAGGTTGGCTGCCAGATTTGGCAGCGCCAGCATGACGAGTTCGATACTGTGGTCTTGCTCTATCTTGTCCCAGAAGTCCGCATCGCTCGGGTCACCCATGCAGAACATTGCGTCCCACCGACTGGTGTCTTTTGGTCAACTCGGCATCAAAGTCGATGCCAACTACAGTCTCACCATGCAGTGCACGCATCTTGTCGTAAGCACCGCTGCCAACTCTGCCCATGCCAAAGATAGCGATGGTTGCACCGAGCGTATCCAACAGCATGTCATCCGGAAGCCTCTCTTTGCGTTGAAACCTCATCCAGAAACTTCTGAATTGACCGTAAATTTTGTTATCTATGCTGTTTAATGGCGCTGCTAAAACATAGGAGAGGGAGAGTGCGATAGCGATAACGACCAACCACTCGCTATCCAGCCAACCATTGGTTACGCCAATCGCGGCAACGATCAAGCCGAATTCACTGTAGTTGGTCAGGCTCAGTGTCGCTAACAAGGAAGTGCCGTGCCCGCAGTTTGAAACGGGTCATCAGAGCAAAAAAGAGCGCTGATTTAGCGAAGACAAAGGGTACAAGCAAGCCACCGATAATCAACGCCTCCAGCGAGAGCTGGCCTGACATGCCGATAGCGAGGAAGAAGCCCAGCAGGAACAGGTCCTTGAAACCCAGCATCGACTTGGCCATTTCCTTTGACTTGGGGTGGGTAGAGATCAACACCCCCATGAGCGAGCGCCCCCAGATCGTCCTTCACTCCAACCAGCTCAAAGAGTTCGGCTCCGCCCAGGGCCAGAACCAGGCCGTACAGAATCAACAGTTCACCATGGCCGGTTTTTTGCAGCAGATGGTGTAACAGTGGTCGTAACGGAATAAGTAGAAACAGCAGTAGCGCCCAGAGTGAAGGGAACTTCCCTGCCGATGCTGCCAGAAAGATGACCGCAGCCAGGTCCTGCATAACCAGGATGCCGATAGCGATCCGTCCATGCAGGGACTTAATCTCCCCTTTCTCTTCCAGCGACTTGACCACAAAAACGGTGCTGGAGAAGCTCAATGCAAAGGCAAGCCATCAGCGAAAGCTTGAGATCCAGGCCGGAGAAGAGTGGCGCACTCATCAAGGCCAGACTAAATATAACCGCGCCAAAGAGGGCAATGATGATTGAGATATGCAGCACCGTCACTAACCAGACCTGCGGCCTTATCAATACCTTCAGGTTCAGCTTCAGGCCAACGGTGAACAGCAGCAGAGTGATGCCCAGATCAGCAAGCTAC
>AASF01002162.1 GCA_000168735.1 Candidatus Endoriftia persephone str. Hot96_1+Hot96_2
CTTAGCTTCAGCAGTCGTAAATCCGCAACCCAGGCGCAAATCAAACAATCCAAAACCCAGCTTGCTCAAGAGTAAAGATACTCTGTGGCGCACCGGAAATTCGTCTGCCTTTTGATGCTCGTATCGGCAATGTTTCAGTAGAAAAAGGTGAGTATACTGCCGTTGGCAGCGTGTTGTTTGAAGCATTGGGCACACAGGCCGTTGAAATCAATGCCCAACTACCTCGTGCGTCAGTTTTACCCACTGCTAATGGGGCTTGGCAAACACAGTTTGAATTTGCAAAACCCGGAAGACTTGCAGTCTGCATTCTCGAAAATTCAGCTGGAGGCGAACGTTAGCCTGGTCGGATACAAAGGGAATATTGCAAGATGGCGAGGTGAATTACTGCGAATAGGCGAGTCTATTGATCCTGACCGGGATACGATTGACTTAGTCGTTGCTGTCAACAATCCCTATGAAGACGTCATTCCTGGCAAGCGTCCACCCTTGCTACAAGGCATGTATGCAGCCGTCGAATTTTTCACGCCCCCACATGAGATGCTGATTTTACCAAGAAAGGCCATCCACCAGGGACGCGTCTATGTCGCCAAAGCAAATAATCGGTTAGAAATTCGCCCGGTGAACATTCTTCACAAACAAGGACAACTAGTGATTGTCGACAATGGGATCAAAGAGGGTGAAAAAATCATTATTACCGATGTCATTCCTGTGATTGAAGGTTTGCCTCTCAAACCTGTTCTGGCAGACGAGTATGAAAAGCAGTCTAGCCAAAGACGCTATTGGTGAAGAATACATGAGGCCAAACGATACTTAATGAAAATAAAGTTATCGGCAGTGGCAGCCTTACTTCACCTCATTATTTGACTGAAGGTGATGCGGAATGATTCGTTATTTTGCGGCACATCCCACCATCAGTAATATATTGATGATGGTAATAATCGCCATTGGTTTTTATTCACTGAATGGGCTAAATAAAGAATCGTTTCCATTACTTAAGCCCAGCAAGGTACAGGTCACGGTTGCCTATCCTGGAGCAAGTCCATCCGATATTGAAGATGGCATATGCATCCCACTGGAAGATGCCACAGATGGTATCAGCTTTTTAAAAGAGCAGGAATGTGATGCCCGTGACAATATCGCCATTTTTACATTGGAAATGCAGGAAGCGGGAAATATACGTGAGTTTACTGATGATATTAAAACTGAAATTGATGCAATCCAGAACTTCCCGGAGAATATCGAAGACCCTGTGATCAAACAGTTGGGGAGAATTAACCCGGTTGCTAATATTGCCATCACCTCAGATAAATTAACACCCACCGAATTAAAAGAACTGGCAGAGTATTACCGTGATCGTCTGATTGCCATGCCCCAAGTCCCGATCGTGAGCATGGACGGTTTCTCCACGCATCAATTGCAAGTATTAATCCGCCCTGATACTCAGCAAAAATACAATCTTAGTGTCCAGGATATTGCCAACTTAATTGGCAGCTCAGGCGTTAGAATTACCCGTAGGAAAATTGGAAGCGACGGAAACCTCCTATCAGATTCGTTTTGATAATGCCAGAAAGACAGCTAATGAACTCGCAAATCTCATTATTATCAATACACCAGAAGGTGGTGAAATAAAACTGGGCGATATTGCCAAAATTGAGGATAAATTTGAAAAGCCTGAAGAACGCATCGAGCTAAACGGCAAACTGGCTGCACTACTTAAAATCAGCAAAAACACCATTGACGACACACTAAAAGTTGCTGATGCACTGATTGAGTTTGTTGAAAAAGAAAACAAAATTCTGCCTGAAGGAAGCACAGCTGACCATTGTCAACGATAGCTCCACATCAGTGCGCGACCGGTTACAATTGTTATTAACAAATGGTTGGCAGGGTCTGATCCTGGCAACTTTTATGCTGCTCCTGTTTTTTTCATGGCGTTACACTTTTTGGATTGCTCTGGGCTTACCTATTTCATTTTTGGGTGGTCTTGCCATGATGGTCGTCTTTGGCGTGAGTATCAACATGATCTCAATGGTCGCCTTGCTTATGGCGATAGGCATTTTAATGGATGACGCCATAGTACTGTCTGAAAATATTGATCATGAATACCGCAAAGGAAAATCGCCACTGGATGCCGCTATTGATGGCACCAAAGGAGGTTTTTCGCGGCGTCTTTTCTTCCTATCTTACATCCGCCTTTTTATTTGGCAGCTTGTTGATGATGAAAGGCGATCTGGGGCAGATATTGGGTGTCCTGCCTGTGGTTTTACTGTCAGTGCTTACCATCAGTTTAATTGAAGCATTTCTTGGTGTTGCCTTTACCACCTGAAGCACTCGTCTGGAACATGCGCACCACAAAGCACCGACAAGATGGCGATAGAAATTTGAAATCCTGTTCGATCAATTTCGCCATGGAGTTGGCCGTGCTGCCCAACTCGCCATGCAGTTCCGTTAGGTCACTGTCGGCATAGCTCTGGCTATGTTGATTTTTTCTGTCGGCTTGGTTGCAACTGGAACAGTTAAATTTAAGGCATTCCCTGATCTGGAAGGAAACAATCTGGGAAGCCCAGAATTCTACTGCCGCAAGGCACACCATTGGCAGAAACCGAAAGGGTGGTGCATACACTGCTCAATGCCTTAGATGAAACCAATAAAACCCTTAGCCAAAATGAAGCAGAAGAGCTGGTTAAAAATGTGCAGCTTTCATACGGCGAACATGGCGATGTCCCAGAAAATGGATCACATCTGGCAACCCTCAGTATCGATTTGCTTAACACTGAAGAACGCAATACTAAAATTCTTGAGTTAATTCAGCTTTGGAAACAAAAAACCGGGGCACTACCCGACGTGCTAAGTATTCAATACAAAGAACCCAAGGTAGGCCCAGCGGGACGTGCCATTCACATTCGCCTGAGTGGACAAGACATGGATGAATTGTCAAGGGCATCATGGGAAGTGCAAAACTGGCTCAGAGGTTATAATGGCGTAAACAATTTGCTGGATGACCTTCGCCCAGGCAAGCCGCAGTACAGTATCAAACTCAAACCCGGTGCATTAGCCGCAGGCATTGATTCCCGTAGTATTGCCTTGCAACTGCGGTCGGCTTATCTGGAAGTTAAAATCAGTGAGATTTACAAGGGACGTGAAGCCTATGAAATTGTTGCCAAACTGGACAACCAGCAAGGTCATGAGTTACTCGATTTTGATAATTTCACCGTATTTTCAAAAACTGGAAAGGAAATTCCCTTAGGCAGTGTCGCCACCTATCACTGAGGAACGTGAATTTTCTCGAATGCGGGCATATCAACCACCAGCGCACAGTCAATATACCTCGGCGATGTGGATGCAGACATCGCCAATACCTCGGAAGTCATCGCAAGCTTACAAAAAAACTTTTTAGGCACATTGCAAGAGCGCTATCCTGAAATTACTTTTAAACTTAAAGGTGAAGTCGAGAACGGCACTGAAACCAAACTATCTATACTCTCAGGCTTCGGGCTGGGTGCATTTGGGGTATTCCTTTTACTTAGCCTGCAATTTCGAAATTACCGCGAACCATTAATCGTCATGATTAATATTCCTCTTGCCCTCATCGGTGCAATCTGGGGGCATCTGATTATGGGGTTGGATTTCACCCTGCCGAGTATGATTGGCTTCGTTTCTCTGGCGGGTATAGTTGTGAATGATTCGATCCTGCTGGTCGAATTTGTGAAATATCGAGTAGAAGAAGGCATGCTCTTTCACGATGCTGCCAGGCAAGCGGTATATGATCGCTTTCGAGCCATTTTCCTCACCTCTGTCACCACCATTGCTGGCATGACACCCTTGCTATTTGAAACCAGTACACAAGCATTAATTCTGGTCCCTTTGGTAACCAGTATTGTGTTTGGCATGTTGGCATCTACTGTATTGATCATGTTGGTACTGCCTGCCATGTATGCAATTATGGAAGATGTTGGTTTTGTAAAATTAACAGGGGAGCCAGAGCGGTCAGCGGCATAGCTAATGGAGAAGCAAAGGGCGCCTCTAATTAATGTATGACTAGAGAGCTTCTGATCAAGTCATGGACTCATATCTTGTACCCAGAATATCGACTTCGTCCAGACTTAATCAAAGACTCTCTAGCTCCCATGCGTGAATAAAGATCGATAACTGCTCAGCCAGAATCGTTCGGGGTACCCTAAAGCTCGCGTAAATTCCATATTACCCAGGGCGCACATGCTTCGGTGATAGGCAACAAAAACATAAAAGCATCATAGAAAACCGGATAATATTAGACATGAGAACTGCCTACATAATAAGAACGATCCTGCTTGGCTGGATTTGCCATTATAGTTGCCAGTAGTCAGGGCGCCTTGCCGAGACTGCGCCTGATTCCAACGAGCCTCTGGCTTTGAGAAAAATCATGCAAGACTTGGGTAAGAACATGCAGGCCATCACCGATGGCATTTCTCGTGAGGACTGGGAACTTGTCGAAAAAGCCGCGTCACAGGTAGCTGATCATCCACGACCACCATTCGGCGAGAAAGTACGCATCCTGGGCTTTGTGGGTACCAATGTAAGCAAGTTCAAGGGCTATGACTGGTGAAACCCATGACGCTGCACATATATTGGGTGAAGTTGCAGCAGAAAAAAACGGCTACGGCGTGGTCTCGGCCTTCTCAGCGCTGCAAAATACCTGCCTGGCCTGTCACCAGAGTTTCCGCAAATCATTCCAGGAACACTTCTATGGTCAGCGCTGAAGTGATCCCTAGTTGTGGTCTCACGAGATCTATCCTGCAAACTGTTTCGTAAAGGATGAGGAAGATCTTCTCCTTTAATCGGGCACTATGAAGGGACTAGGCCATGCAGTACACACAACCTTACCAACAGACAATGTCAGTTCGGTGTCGCCTACCCGACAGGGGCTATGAATACCCAACATCTTGGCATATAGATTTTGTCTCTCATGGCCAATAACGCTAACTTATCCACTCAACCAAGGGAAGAGCCTTGTGATTAAGCCGGCCAACGTGGATACATAACGCGGCAGCCCATTATCGCGTTGGGCAATTAAGGCATCACCATAGAATAAGCCGTGCAAGGCAACGGAGAATTAAGTTTAAATCGGGTAGAGTCGGAACAGTTTGGAGTCCAAACTATTCGGCATCATGGCGGATAGGTGGTTAATTGGATCGGTCACTGTCGAAAGATCATCTCGCCTTACAAGGCTCAGGCAGGATGCGGCTTCGTTGTTAGTGCAGAAATTATCTGCTAGGGGCATGCCGGGAGATAATAGATTTTCTGGGTGTGAATAATGGTGCGGGCAAGCAAGGAAAGCAGTTCAAGCTTCCCACCGCAGAAACGCTACGTCCTCAGAGCGGTGCAGCATTGTGAATCAAAGACACAGGCCAGCATAGAATTATGCCCAACAATGGGGCTCAGTGGTGTCAAAAAGCTCCGCTCGTGCCTCGCTCCACTTTTTGACACCACTGAGCCCAAGCGATTGCAATCCAAACTACAGAACGCAAGGTCATGGCGGCTACAGTGCGCTGTTCATATTCACCACCATAAAAGATATGAATTCCAAAGGCGCCAAAGACCAATAGTGTCAATGTAGCTATGATAATTGCCGCCGCCGGAGCCCAAGCTTTCTCCAGCCAAATACCAATTCCGGTAGCTACATAGAAAAAACCTGCAGAAAAGTTGAACCAAAGTACAAAATCGACATAGTTTCCTGCGGCGCGTCTAGCTTCTCCATCAATAAAGAGCACGCTGCCGCCTGATTTAATGGTCATCACGCCAAAGGCCACTGCGATGATGGCGGCAATCCAGACCCATGCGGGCCGTTTTTTAGTAATCATTACGATGTTCCTTGATCCAAGGTGAAACCAATATTTATGTAATGGGTAATCTGCCATATCTCCTTATCGGAGAGCCGCTCCCCAAATGCAGGCATGGCGGTGCCAAACGGTTTGCCGCCTTCCGACAAGGTCCAAAAGAAGAAGGCGTCCGTGCCTACCGGTAATCTACGGGTAAACGCAAGATTGGCCGGACGGGGGACCAACTGCTTGCCTGCCAGGCCATCCCCTCCACCAGATGCGCCATGACACACCTGGCATTGCATTTGATACAATTTTTTTCCATCCGAAATATTCTCTGTAGACGCGGGCAATGGGTTTATCAAATCAGCATACTGATTCGGTATATTTCCCCGCATATATTGTGTGTAGCGGCCGACAAAGATGGAATTAGAGTCATTAATTCCAATATGCTGGCAACCGATAATGGCCATGGCCGGCAGAAGTAATGAGAGCGTATATGGTACGCGTAGTGACAGCATTGATCTTGTCCTAGAAAGAGCAGTTAGGCACACACATGGTGCGGACTCTTGATTTACCTGGCTATACAACAAAAATTCTCGTCACTAATAAGGTGCCAGCCCCAGTGTTTGTGAATGCAACTCCAGCATCTTTCCGGCAGTAAGGGAGGAATAATCATTAGCTATAGCCATGCTGATTGGTCCTGCTGCCAGGACATACTCCAGGCTAATACGTGTAAATTTTTCATATCTAATTCTTCCTCTTGTGGTTTTTTTGAATAGTTTGATGCGCGTGTAGCGCGTCTAAACAATCTACACTAGGCTACGTCAATGATATCTACTTGTCCGGTGCCTCCAGTCTTTAGGCTTCAAACACTTATAAGCGCAGCCTCTCTTGCCTTGAGTGCCTCAACAACCTTATCCTTCAGTCGAGCGGTCTGTGCATCCGCTATCGATGGCTCCTCATGATCGGTGCTGTTGAGTTGACCCAAGTATTGCTCGATGCTCGCTTCGATCTGCTCCATCCACCACTTCATCTTGGCCGGAGTGAAGTTCTTGGTCCAATCTGGCCAGTTGGTCACTGGCTGCTATCAATGGCGGGATGTTCCCCGCCGAATACCTGCTGCAGGAGTGCCAGCATTTGCTCGATACTGCGCCCTTGCATTATGCGAGGCGTTCTTGTGCTACGTAGAGTTCACACTAGCCCCTTCAGACTGACTGCAAGGTTCAGGCGCCGATCCCCGGAGTCGGTCTTCCATATGGCGATCGCCTGCTGATACAGGCTCTCTGCCGGCGCAAGACGTTGCTGGGCTGCGGTAAAAATCCGCCAGCCTATGCATTGCCCAAGCAGCATGGGGGTGGTCCTCACCTGAGGCCGTTTGCAGGATGTGCAAAGAGCGCGTCAACAGCCCCTCCACCTCATGCGGCTGATCAAGATGCATTTTCAGGCTCGCGATCTTACCGAGACTGATCGCCACCCACGGGTTGCATCTCCCCCAATGCCTGCTCCCTGAGTGCCAATCCCTGTGCGCAACAGAAACTCGGCCTCTTCCATTCGGGGATTGTTTGATATAGATGACCT
This sequence comes from Candidatus Endoriftia persephone str. Hot96_1+Hot96_2, assembly GCA_000168735.1. GTDB lineage: Bacteria > Pseudomonadota > Gammaproteobacteria > Chromatiales > Chromatiaceae > Endoriftia > Endoriftia persephonae. Next base: position 7,380 of record AASF01002162.1, read on the forward strand.
GCAAGGTTATCGAGCAAAGCGGCCATTCTGTGGTCCACGCCCTGCAAGCTAGCATTGGCAATCTTCAGCACCATTACCTGGTATGTTTCGGCCTCGCGGTATTTGCCCAGTGCAAAGGCCAGCCGGGATGCTAGCTGGAGATAGTCCAGGTTTGACGGGTGCAGCTGCACGGCCTCCTGCAGGTAGGTGTATGCGGCGTTGAGGTCTTTTCTTGACACGGCCAAGATACTTTGTCGATAGGCGGAGTTTGCTGCATCGAGCCTGCTTTTAATCTTGACCTTCTGTAGTTGGGCCTCGGTCGGCACGGACAGGGCCGGTTCAGATAACAGGTGTTGTTGCTGCCCATCCCGTCCAGAATCTGTCTGAATGGCCGCAATGATGGAAAAGTGCTCCGCCGCAGACACGGCCTGACTGTTCCCGGCTATCAGTAGCCAGGCTAGTAACAGTGTGATGTAACCTTTTAAAATATTGGCATTCATATTCTTTGGTAATCCCCTTAAACCATCAGCAATGACCGGTGATGTCTCGCACGCCGGATTCCGGGACCACAAGCTACAGGAAAACTGTTTCCATAGTATTTCCACACCCGGGCAATGTGTTT
>AASF01002161.1 GCA_000168735.1 Candidatus Endoriftia persephone str. Hot96_1+Hot96_2
GATCAGCTTGCTGATCCTTTCGCTGCCGCTGGGCGCTAGCCTGATCTGGCTGCTGCCGGGAGAATATCTGGCGCGCTGGGTGGCACTGTTCATCGCACTGATCGATCTGTTGCTTGCGGTAACGATCCTGTTGGCTTTCGACCCGGGCCAGTCGGGGTTTCAGTTTTGTCGAGCAGAGCAACTGGATCTCCTCGCTGAATATCCACTACCGGGTCGGCGTGGATGGCATATCGGTGCTGTTCCTGCCGCTGACGGTGCTGCTGTTTCTCGGCGTGGTGCTCTCCTCTTGGAGCAGCACACGCAGCATGCCACGTCTCTACTACACCCTGCTGTTGCTGCTGGAGAGCAGCAGCCTGGGGATCTTCTGCTCGCTGGATACGGTGCTGTTCTTCCTGTTTTGGGAGCTGACTCTGCTGCCGCTCTACTTCCTTATCAGCTTCTGGGGAATCGGCGCCAACCGCCGCTACGCCGCGGTCAAATACACCCTGTTTATGCTCGCTGGCGGCATCCCGATCCTGTTTGGTTTTATCCTGCTCGCCTTCGGCCAGGCCGAGCTCAGCGGTACGGCCCCACCCGTGGGTCTGGTATGTGATTACGAAACCCTACTCAACAATCCCCTGCCGGCCGAGATGCAAACCCTGGTGTTCTTCCTACTGCTGCTCGGCTTTGCCTTTAAGACCCCGCTGTTCCCACTCCACACCTGGCTGCCGGTGGTGGCGATGGAGGGACCGGTGGCGATCGCCGCGCTGATGACCGGGCTCAAGCTGGGGGCCTACGGTATCATCCGCTTTGTAGTCCCGATGGCGCCGGCTGCGGCGCAGGAGTTCCACTGGCTGCTGGCCGGTCTGGGCGTGATGGGGATCACTCTACGGTGCGGTGCTGGCGATCGCCCAGACCAACCTGCGCCGCATGCTCGCCTATGCCAGTATCAGCCATGTCGGGCTGGTATTGCTGGGAATCGCCTCGTTCACTATCCAGGGCTTTCAGGGGGCGCTGTTTCAGCTGCTCAACTTCACCATCATCGCCGGCGGGCTCTATATCGTGACCGGCTTCCTGCACCATCGCATCGGCTCTACCGATCTGATCAACCTGGGTGGCGTGGCCCAGTCGATGCCGCTGCTGACCGCTTTCTTCCTGCTGTTCGGCCTGGCGAGTATGGGAGTGCCGGGCACCAACGGTTTTCCCGCCGAGTTTCTGGTGCTGGTGAGTGCGCTGGGCAGCCACACCGGCGCCGGGCTGGCGGCGCTGTTCGGTATGGTGCTGGGTGCCGGCTATTTTCTCAGCCTCTACCGCCGCGCATTCCTGGGGCCTGCCCGCTCTGCGGTGGTCATCGACGCCCTGGATCTGGCGCCGCCGCGAGCTGCCTGGTGGCCAGCGTGATCGCCTTCCTGGTACTCGCCATCGGCCTCTATCCCAACAGTGTGTTGGAGACCACCCGGGTCGCCAGTGAGGCCTGGGTGGCGCATCTGCTGACTCAATGACGCCGCTGCAGCGCCCAGGCCGAGGCGCAGACCCTGGAGCTGTTGCTGCAGGCACAGGATCAGTTCAAAATCCGACTGCCTGAAGTGCGTATCACTTTTGATCTGCGAGGGCGCAGCGCCGGCATGCTGCGGCTGCCGCGGTCAGGCGCGGCGGTTATCCGCTACAATGCCCAGCTGCTGACGGAAAACGACCCGCAGTTCATCGCCCAAACGGTCCCCCACGAAGTTGCCCACCTGGTAGCCATGACGCTGCATGGCAGAGGGATCCGCCCACATGGAGCGGAGTGGAAGGCGGTGATGGAGGCATTTGGAGCCCGCACCGGAGCGTTGCCACCAATTTGATGTCAGCCGCACTTCTAGACGCCGGTTGCGCCGCTTTACCTACCAATGCAACTGCAGGGAGCACCAGCTCAGCAGCATCCGTCACAACCGTGCTCAGCGGGGCACCCGCTACCTCTGCCGACACTGCAAGACATCTCTACGCCCAGTTGAATAATTTTAGAGACCCAAGGGCACTTCAGATCACACACTTCCCATCACCTCTCATAAAGAGGAGCGAAGCACACGCCAGCCCTGCGTAACCACTGAAATCTTCCGTGGCTTTACGCTCTCTACCAATTGACGATTCACGACCCGCCTCACGCGGCTTGTATTCACCGGGCCAGTATCCTAGCTTGTCAAATAGATGGAAGCGAAAAACTGTCGGAGAATGACGATGCCCAGGATTATTCGCCTTTTTTGGATGCTGTTCCTGTTAAGTGTGCCGCTTTCTCTTCCTGCACTCGATTTCGAGGTGACGGCCCAGACCACCGACTGCTCCGGTGACATCGGGTTCTATTCTCCTCCTTCGATTCCCGGGATCCCTATAAGATGCAGTCAGCGGACTGCACCGACCCCAACACCGGGCCAAAAGCTGCAGCCAGGTGCTACTGAAATCCAAATCAGGTCTGGTCAGCTACGACGTGATCTGGGTCACTCAGGAGGAGGCCCGCAACATCCTGCAACAGATCAAGGAGATCAAGGCGGCCAAGATCAAGCGCATGGCCCGTCCCGAGGTGATGATCCAGAAAGAGACGGTGATCCGCCACGAACGACCGATTGCTGCGCCCACCGTCACCCGTTCGGCCCCGCCGGGCGCGCAGCGACCTGCCCGGCCCGGTGATCAACATCATCGATCCGCCCATTGCCAATACCCGCTCCATCACCAATGTCATCACACCGACGGATGCCGACAAGCGCACCGTGGTGGGCAAGATCAATGCCCCCGCCGGCCTGATCTCCTTGACCATCAATGGCAAGTCTCACAAAGTGGACGAACACGGCATCTTCAAGGGCCGAGGTGCCGGTGACCCCGTTCCAAGACGCCAGTGACCATCGTCGCCGTGGACAATCAGGGCAAACGGGACACGGTGGAATTCCGGCTGCTGCCCGAACCCCTGCAGGAGCAGCCTGAGACTGGCGCCGGTGTCGACAACGATCCGAGCGTCTTCGGAAACTATCATGCCCTGATCATCGCCAATGCCCGTTATGAAAAACTTGATGACCTCTCCACCCCAAAAAACGATGCGGATGCGATCGCCGATATCCTCAAGCAGCGCTATGGATTCACCGTCACCCGACTCTACGACGCGACCCGCTACGAGATCCTCTCCGCTCTGAACAAGACCCGCCGGGAACTCACCGAAAAAGACAACCTGCTGCTCTACTACGCCGGCCACGGTGAGTATGACAAGACCTACAACCGGGGCCACTGGCTGCCGGTTGATGCGGAAACCGACAGCACCGCAAACTGAATCTCCACCGTGGCGATCACCGACATCCTCAACGCCATGTCGGCGAAGCATGTACTGGTGGTGACCGACTCCTGCTACTCCGGAGCCCTCACACGGGCCGTCAACACTGAACTCGATCCCGGCATGTCGGAAAAGACCCGCATGAAATGGCTCAGGGTCATCGCCAAGGCCCGATCTCGCTACGTGTTGACCTCCGGCGGTGTGAAACCGGTATTGGATGACAGCGGAAATGGACACTCCATGCTTTGCCAATGCGCTCATCGATGTACTGAACGAGAGCAAGGGGATACTCGAGGGTTCCAAACTGTTCCGCGAGGTCAAGTCACGGGTGTCAGCCCGGGCCGAGGAACTCAACGTTGATCAATCCCCTCAATACGCCCAGCTCAAGCGCACCGGTCATGAGTTTGGGGAATTCCCTTCTGGTTGGTCAGCGTTGATACCAGATACTCGCTGTAGTTGGAATGCTTCACTCCATGGATGAATTCAGGGCGGCGCTGGACGACTTTTTTACCGGACGCATGGATCTGGATAGGTTGTTGGGCAGGCTCGACAGCCCAACTGCTGCTACATCCGAATAGCCAGACGGAACTCGCCACACTATTGGACGAGTTGCAGCGCAGTAACCGGATCCCGGCCCAGATCGTCACCTCCCTGCGTGCCCGTCTCGCTCAATATACGGAATCCGCGGAGGATGCAGCGGGTGGGGAAACTCGTATCCGTTCGGATCGGGGAACGGGCCATCCGGCCCCGATTTCTAACCAGGCAACTCGTATCGTCGGTACCCCAGTGCCATCTCCCTCCCGCGTTGGCTCAAACACAAGCCTCGCTCTGCACCACCCCTCTCCTCAGGCCACGCAAGTCGCCCGCTGGCTGGGCGACATCCTCAACGGGCGTTTCGTGCTGGAGGATGAGATCGGTCGCGGCGGCATGGGCGTGGTCTACCTGGCAAAGGACCTGCGTAAGGAAGAGGCGAGGGATCGGGATCCTTACGTCGCCATCAAGGTGCTCAACGAAGGCGGTGCAGCAGAATCCTGATGCCTTTATCGCTCTGCAGCGAGAGGCCAAGAAGGCCCAAGCGCCTAGCTCATCCCAACGTGGCCACGGTCTATGATTTCGACCGGGACGGTGACAGGGTCTACATGACCATGGAACTGATGCAAGGCGAGTCGGTGGAGCACCTGATCAAGCAAATCCCGGCCCAGCGGTCTGCCCCTGGAGAAGGCCCTACCGATCATCGAGGGGATGGCTCAGGGTCTGGCCTACGCCCCCATAGAAAGGATATCGTGCATGCCGACTTCAAGCCGGGTAACGCCTTCATCCTGCAGAACGGAGAGATCAAGGGTACTCGACTTCGACATCGCCCGCGCCTTTAACCCCCCAGTGACAGAACTCTGGCGACGCCACCGTCTTCGATCCCGCCAAATGGGAGGCCCTCACTCCCCCGGCATACGCCAGTTGCGAGATGTTCGACCAGGCGGCCCCCGATCCGCGGGGACGATATCTACGCCCTCGGCTGCGTCAGCTATGAACTGCTCACCGGACGCCACCCCTTCGACAAGTTGCCGGCTAACCAAGCCCCGCGGTCGAAAATTAAATTAACCCCCAAACCCATCTCCGGACTCAGCCACCGACAGAATCAGGCACTTGGTCCATGCCCTGGCCTTCGAACGCGGTGAGCGCACCCCTGATCTTGAGCAGTTTCTACGGGAGCTGAAGGGTGGAAACGACGCCAACCTCAAGTGGTGGGGGTTGGCAGCGGGTGTCCCCCTGTTGCTGGCAGTTGTGGGGGTCGGGATCTATCTCTGGATAGACGGGGGGACGGACAGGCCGAAGAGTTCACCCCGACCAACACTGGTGGTCGAACAACCGGCAGAAACAAGGCCGGCTGCAACGATCACAGGGGAGCTGTTGGAGCCCGATGAAACACCAACGGG
>AASF01002160.1 GCA_000168735.1 Candidatus Endoriftia persephone str. Hot96_1+Hot96_2
CGCCTTGATCCATGCGCATATCCAATGGACCATCCTGCAGAAAGCTAAACCGCCCGGCTCAGCCTGAGCCAACTGAGGAGAAGAGACACCCAAATCCAGCAGGACCCCATCAACCCGGCCTGCCACACCTGGCGTTCTGTGCCAACTTGCGCAATCATCGCAAAGCTCTGCTGCACGATAGTGAACCGTGCATCCCCCCCCAGTTGTTCTCTGCCATGGACGATCGCCTGTGGATCTTTGTCGATACCGATCAATCGTCCCCGCTCACCCAATACCTTGAGTATGCGCCGGCTGTGTCCGCCCCTACCGAAGGTGCCGTCGATATAGATCCCTTCGGCTGTAATATTTAAGGCTGTTACTGCCTCCTCCAGCAGTACCGGCCTATGTGTTGTTATCTCTGTCATCGTCAGATCGAGAGCGACTCAAGTTCCTCTGGCAGGTCAAGATCGTTCAGGTCAACCTCTTCCAACCACTCATCCCGATTGCGATTCCAGGTCTCTTCATCCCACAACTCAAAACGGTCGCCCTGTCCCACCAGGGCGACCCCGTTTCTGCAGATTGGCGAACTTACGCAGTTCCGTCGGCAGCAGAATTCGTCCTTGAGCATCCATTTCCAGATCGTGGGCGTGGCCGATATAGAGCCGCTGTAAATTGCGTGCCGCCCTATTGAATGAGGGCAAGGCCTTCAACTTCTGCTCGATCTCCTCCCAAACCGGCTCGGGGTAGATCAGCAGGCAGCGGTCTTTATCTACGGTGATTACCAATTGGGAGTCGCAGGATTCCACCAGCCGCTCACGATACCGAGTCGGTATAGCCATGCGGCCTTTCGCATCCAGATTCAGGGCAGAAACCCCACGAAACACCGCTCACCCCCCCGCTTGGAAACAAACTCCCCTCTTACCCACATTATTCCACTTTTTTCCAATCTTAGGTGCCGCATCTCCACCTTGTCAAGGAGAGTGATTGTAAAACCCCTGTTTGATCAATTAGTTACACGCGGGAGTTAAGGTTGCTCACACAGAAGATAAACCTCTTTAAACACAAAGAGGTAACGCAAAAACCTAATGTGAAACATGAGAACAGCGTTGCGCTTGCCGGGAGGAAATTCGTCGAGAGGCTAAAAAAAGGGGGAGCCGGCCTGTAAGCCGGGTTCTGTCGAGGACAGCCCATTCATCTGGGATGCACGTCACCGTGCACCTCAAGCAACCTACCCGGGAGCGATGCGGGCCACACCAATGCTCCCCTATTTGGTCTTGCTCCGGGTGGGGTTTACCCTGCCACTGGCGTTACCGTCAGCGCGGTGCGCTCTTACCGCACCATTTCACCCTTACCGGCGCCTAAAGGCGCTTAGGCGGTATCTTTTCTGCGGCACTTTCCGTAGACTTGCGTCCCCCAGGCGTTACCTGGCACCCTGCCCCTGTGGAGCCCGGACTTTCCTCCACCTCGTTGCCGAGGCAGCGACTGTCCGGCCGACTCCCGCTAGCAACCTACTGGGTTAGCGGAAAAGATGCAATAGCCATAGCTCCCAAATGGCCGAACCCGGCCACAGAATTTTGTTCCCGAGATGGATCCGCCGGGTTGGGCACCTATCAATAATCGCATCAAAAGCAAGATATGGCCCCCAGACGGGCCGCTCGAAAAGATCCTGATCCATGCAACCAGCCAAAAATATCTTCGACTATCGCCCCTACTGGGCCAAACGCTTCGGCAGCGCGCCAGTCTTGCCGATGTCGCGGGCAGAGATGGACAACTTGGGCTGGGACAGCTGCGACATCATTATCGTCACCGGCGACGCCTATGTGGACCACCCGAGCTTCGGCATGGCGCTGATCGGACGGCTACTGGAGGCCCAGGGCTTTCGTGTCGGCATCATCGCCCAGCCCGACTGGGCACTCGAGCAGCGACTTCCTGCGTCTCGGCCGTCCCAATCTCTTCTTCGGCATTACCGCCGGCAACATGGACTCGATGGTCAACCGCTACACCGCCGAGCGGCGCATCCGTAGCGACGATGCCTATACTCCCAACGGCGAGGGCGGCAAGCGCCCCGACCGCTCGGTGATCGTCTACGCTCAGCGAGCCCGCGAAGCCTGCAAGGGAGTACCGATCATCATCGGTGGCATCGAGGCAAGCCTGCGTCGCATCGCCCACTACGACTACTGGTCGGAAAAGGTGCGTCGCTCGATCCTGCCTGATTCGAAGGCCGACCTGCTGATCTACGGCAACGCCGGAGCCGGGCGCTGGTGGAGGTGGCCCACCGACTGGCGGCGGGGGAGAAGATTTCAGAGATCACCAACGTGCGCGGCACTGGCCTGATGCGCCAGCAGCTGCCGGAGGGCTGGAGCGAGATCGACTCAACCCAGATTGACCACCCTGGCACATCGATCAGGCACTCCAGTCCCTATCAGGCAGAGCCGGCCTGCGACACAACGCAGCGCGTCACGCTGCACACCCGCCCCCGCAAACTGGAGCGCAGCCACACCGTAATCCGTCTCCCCTCTTATGATCAGGTGGAGTCGGACGAGGCTGCTCTACGCCCACGCATCCCGGGTCTTCCACGTGGAAGACCAACCCAGGCAACGCCCGCGCCCTGGTGCAGCGCCACGGCAAGCGCGATGTCTGGCTCAACCCGCCGCCGATTCCGCTCACCACAAAGGAGCTCGACCACATCTACGAGCTACCCTATACGCGCAAACCCCACCCAGCCTATGGCGATGCTAAAAACCCGGCCTGGGAGATGATCCGCTTCTCGATCAAACATCATGCGCGGCTGTTTCGGCGGCTGCACCTTCTGCTCGATCACTGAACACGAGGGGCGCATCATCCAGAGCCGATCGGAGGATTCGATCATCCGCGAGGTGAAGACGATCCGCGACCAGGTGCCTGGTTTTACTGGCAACATCTCCGATCTGGGCGGCCCCACCGCCAACATGTACCGGCTGCAGTGCAAGGACAAAAAGGTCGAGGCCGCCTGCCGCCGCCTCTCCTGCGTCTACCCCGACATCTGCCCCAACATGGAGACAAACCATCGCCCGCTGATCCGGCTCTATCGCCGAGCCCGCAAGCTGCCCGGAATCAAACGCATCTTCATCGCCTCAGGCCTGCGCTACGACCTGGCGGTGCGCGATCCTGAATATATAAAGGAGTTGGTCACCCACCATGTTGGCGGCTACCTGAAGATCGCGCCTGAGCACACCGAAGCGGCCCCTCTGAGCAAGATGATGAAACCGGGGATCGGCAGCTACCAACGTTTCAAGAAGCTATTCGAAAAATACTCCATGGAGGCCGGCAAGGAGCAGTACCTGATCCCCTACTTCATCGCCGCCCACCCCGGCAGCTCAGACCAGGACATGCTCAATCTGGCCCTCTGGTCTAAAGGCCAACGGCTTCCGTCTCGACCAGGTACAGGCGTTCACTGCCAACCCCGCTGGCGATCGCCTCGGCGTATGTACCATACCGGCCGCAACCCGCTGAAGCGGATCCGACGTGATGGTGAAATCATCACCGTAGCACGGCGGCCTAAAACAGCGCCGCCTGCACAAGGCATTTCTGCGCTACCATGACCCGGCCAACTGGCCAGTGCTGCGAGAGGCGCCCTGAAACAGATGGGGCGAGCCGACCTGATCGGCAACGGTAAACACCAGTTGATACCCAGTTGGCAACCGAAAACTGAGCGCCAGCAAGGCAGCCACAAACCCGCGGGAAAGAGGGTCGGCAGGAGAGATCCAGCCAATCGACGAAGCGCCATAACCCCCCCCAGACGGCGTCACAAACACAGCCGCAAAGTGCCGCTAAAAAACACAACAAAAAAACACCATCAAAGGCACCGCATACGGCGCATATGAACCTTTCATTTCAATAAATTATGTGACGCACAATCAATCCATCCCAAACTTGAAAATGGCGCTTTCGGACCCATACTTAAGGTAGATAGAGCAGGGCAAACGAAGGAGGAAGCCATGAAAATCACACGTTACGACCCCTGGCAGATGATGGAAGAGTTGCGCCGTGATATGGATCGCGCGTTCACCCCTCAACTCCAGAGAGAAGACACAACCCATGTTGTGGGTGGAGACTGGGTGCCCGCGGTCGATATCAAGGAAGAGGATGACCGGTATGTCCTGCATGCTGACATCCCCGGCGTTGATCCCGAAAAGATCGAAGTCACCATGGAGAATGGCGTACTGACGATCCGCGGCGAACGGCACATTGAGCATGAAGAGGAACGCGAAAACTTCCGGCGTATCGAACGCTCACACGGCGTCTTCTACCGGCGTTTCACGCTGCCTGAACATGCCGATGCAGAGGCCATCACCGCCACCGGCAAGGATGGCGTGCTCGAAGTCATCATTCCCAAGACCACCACACCGACCGCACGCCGGATCGAGGTGACACACTAAGCTGACAATGGGAGAGGGCCTGTATGGCTCTCTCCCGTGTTGCTTTCCCCGCCTCAGCTATCAGTCTTCGCATGCCAGCGCACTGCTGATAGAGCGCATGTTGTTTTTCAGGCCGGTGATTTTCGCACGTCAACGCCGCCGCCACTGTTTCAGCGGCAACTCGCCGACCAGCACCCGCAGGATCCGTTCCGCATCCGCCCCAGAGTCCGTCACATTAACCGGTTCCGCTCCCGCCAACAGCAGCACGAACTCCCCCTTGCGCTGATTCGCATCTGCCTCGACCTGTTCAATCAGCGAACTCAGGCTGCCGCTCAACACTGTCTCGTGCAGCTTGGTCAGCTCTCGGGCGATCACCGCCTGACGCTCACTACCAAATACCGCCGCCATATCCGCCAGCGAGGCCTTTATCCGGTGGCTCGATTCATAGAACACCAGCGTCGCGGTTTCTTTTAGCAGTGCCTCCAGCCAGTGGCGGCGCTGCGCGCCCCTGGCGCGGCCGGGAAGCCAGCAAACAGAAACCGGTCGGTGGGCAGACCCGCCACCGACAGCGCCGCAATCGCCGCACTCGGCCCCGGCACCGCCACCACCTCGATCCCCCGCTGACGCGCCTCACGCACCAGCGGAAAACCTGGATCACTGATCAGCGGCGTACCCCGCATCAGAGACCAGCGCGACCTGCTCACCCTGCGCCAGGCGCTGCAACAGTCGCTCCATCGCCTCGCGCTCATTGTGCTCGTGAAACGCCATCATCGGGCGTAGCGATGCCGTAGTGACGCAACAGCGGCCGAGTATGGCGGGTATCCTCCGCGGCAATCAGATCGACCGTCGACAACACCTTCACCGCACGCCGGCTCAAATCATCAAGATTGCCGATGGGGGTGGCTACAACGTAAAGTACGCCTTTCGACACATTACATTCCAATGCTCGGGACCAACGCCCATCCTGCCGCCCGTTTGAGACTCATGCAAGCCAACAACCTCTATCGCCCCATTCTCGCCCTGTTTGCCCTACTACTGCTATTGCAGGGGTGCGGCGGCACTCCTCCCCGACCGGACGACACAGAAGCCGTCAAGCAGCCACCCTCTCTACAGGCCCAGGCAGCCAGCCTGATCGAACAGGGGGAGCATGCGGCAGCGGCCCGCCTGCTCGAACAGCTGGCAGCAAGCCTCAGCTCGCCCGAGCAGGAACAGATCCGACTTGATGCGGCAGAGAGCTGGGTCAAAGCCGGTGACTGGCAGGCCGTGAAACAGATCCTGAGCCAGCT
>AASF01002159.1 GCA_000168735.1 Candidatus Endoriftia persephone str. Hot96_1+Hot96_2
ATAGGGGAATTGAATTAGCGGCGCGAATCGCCCTTGATCCAGCCGCAATGAGAAAGCCCGCCTGTAGGTCCATGTTGATCGCTGTTCTGCTGCTGCTCACCGGCCCTGGCATACTATTGGCCCGATGTGCCGACAGCTCAGATATTCAACTCACCGACATCTGAGCAGATGATGTTGCTGCGGATATCGAGCCTGTTGCACTCAGACTCAAACCAACCAGCAGGCGCTTCAAGCTCGTTCCTCTCCATGACTCAGACAACGCCCGCCAACTTTAGCCTGGACCAGACGGAGTCCAATCCCGCGGTTCGAGGCTTTCTGCTCTTTTCGCTGATCTCTACCATAATCTTGCTGCTCTACCGGCGCTGGCATCAATTCAGCCGAGACGAGAACTCCACTGCCACTCACTCCACACTGCGTGGCAGACGTTCCTCCTGAGCAACGGGATCATCCCGATTTATTTCATTCGAATCGTATCCGCACGATCGATCCCGCCTCTGTGGAGATCGTCTGTGGTAGCCGGATCAGCTCAGGCTCGATACCAGCTGGCAGCGTCGCCAGCTCCTGTTGCAGATTCTTCCCCTTCATCGCCAACAGGCTGCTTCCCGGCTGCACCAGATGTTCAATCAGTTTGAGCATATTGGCGAGACCAGTGAAGGCGCGGGAGATCAACAGATCAAACCGGTTCAACCGGCTGATAGGCCTCGAGCCTGGCCTGAACCGGTTCCACATTCTGCAGCCCCAACTCCATCATCGCCTGGCGCACAAAACGAATCTTTTTACCGTTGCTATCCAGCAGCACGAACTGGGTCTGGGGCAGGCAGATCGCCAGCGGGATGCCCGGCAAACCCGCACCTGTGCCCATATCCAGCACCCGTTTGCCCTCTACATAGGGGAGCAATGAGAGGCTGTCGAGCAGATGTCTGTCGATCATCTCCAGCGGATCCCGAACTGCGGTAAGGTTAAATGCCTGATTCCACTTATGCAGCAAGGCATGATAGTGAAGTAACTGATCACTTACATGTTGATCCTGTTGCATGCCGAGTGCTGCAATCCCTTGCGCCAGCTGCTGGGCGTAGCGTTGTTCGCGCCTTTTTCCAAGGGCATCAGGCGGATCTCCGCTTCAGATGGATTAGTAGCAGCGAGAGCGCCGCCGGGGTGATGCCGGGTATGCGCCCTGCCTGGCCAAGGGTCTCGGGGCGATGGCGCTGGAACTTCTCTCGCACCTCGGCGGAGAGGCCACACACCTTATCGTAGTCAAAATCGTGCGGTAGCTGCACCGCCTCGTTGTTACGTTGGCGCTCAATCTCATCCCGCTGGCGCTCGATATAGCCCGGCATATTTGGCCTGGATCTCCAGCTGTTCACAGACCTGTGGATCTGCCACTGCAGGGCCCAGACCGGGCAAATCCATCAGATCAGCATAGCGCACCTCTGGCCGTGCTAGCAGATCAAGCAGGCGGACCTCCCTTGACAATCGCTGCCCCAGCGCCCGCTCCTCTTGCTGCGGATCGAGCCGGTTTGGGTGCAACCAGAGTTCACGCAGACGCTGCTGCTCCCGTTCCAGCAACTCCCTTTTGCGGGAGAAAGTGGCCCAGCGGTGATCGTCAACCAGGCCCAGCTTTCGCCCCTGCTCGGTGAGACGCAGATCCGCGTTGTCCTCGCGCAGCAATAGACGATACTCGGCGCGGCTGGTGAACATGCGGTAGGGCTCACTGGTACCGCGGGTGATCAGGTCATCCACCAGTACCCCAAGAATAAGCCTCATCCCTGGCGTGGGCACCAGAGCCTCCTGTTGTCTGAAAGAGAGCACCAGGTTTGCCCCGGCCAGCAGCCCTTGGGCCGGCGGCCTCTTCGTAACCGGTGGTGCCGTTGATCTGACCGGCGAAAAAGAGCCCGGCTATATGGTTGGTCTCGAGCGAGCTCTTTAGCTCCCGCGGGTCGAAAAAATCATACTCGATAGCATAGCCAGGCCGAGTGATGTGGGCCTTGGCAAACCCCTTCATTGAGCGCACCAGCTGTAGTTGCACGTCAAACGGTAGACTGGTGGAGATACCGTTGGGGTAGACCTCGTGGGTATCAAGCCCTTCAGGTTCGATGAAGATCTGGTGCGAATCCTTGTCGGCAAAGCGCACCACCTTGTCTTCGATCGATGGGCAGTAGCGCGGGCCGGTCCCTTCGATCACTCCGGTGAAGAGCGGCGAACGCGACATACCGCCACGGATCAGCTCATGGGTTTGTGCGTTGGTGTGGGCGATGTGGCAACTGATCTGAGGAGGGTGTTGGTCTGCGGTGCCAAGAAATGAAAAGACAGGCGTCGGATGGTCGCCTGGCTGCTCCTTTAGCTGGGCTGTAGTCAATAGTACGACCATCGATGCGCGGTGGCGTGCCGGTCTTGAGACGCTCCACTGTGAAGGGCTGTTCACGCAGTCGCTGGGCAAGGGCATTGGCAGGCGGATCGCCTGCGCGTCCGCCCTGGTGGTTGGAAAGACCAATGTGGATGCGGCCGCTAAGGAAGGTACCGACGGTCAGCACCACCGCGCGACTACGAAACTTGAGTCCCATCTGGGTGGTTACACCAACTACCCGGTTCTGCTCCACCAACAGGTCATCCACTGCCTGCTGAAATAGCTGCAGATTGGGCTGGTTCTCCAACGTATGACGGATTGCCGCCTTATAACGCAACCGATCCGCTTGGGCGCGGGTCGCGCGTACTGCCGGCCCCTTGCGTGAGTTGAGGATGCGAAACTGGATACCACCCAGATCGGTGGCATGGGCCATCACGCCGCCTAAGGCATCGACCTCCTTCACCAGATGCCCCTTGCCGATGCCGCCGATAGCCGGATTGCAACTCATCTGTCCCAGGGTCTCGATATTGTGGGTCAGCAGCAGGGTACGTGCGCCCATACGGGCTGCAGCCAGTGCGGCTTCAGTACCGCGCATGACCGCCACCCACTACAATGACATCAAAGGTCTCGGTGAAGAACATTTTGCATGATCAGAATCTGAAAAGAGAGGGCTATTTTAGCAGTCTCACCAAGCACTACAGCAATACAAAGGGGAACCGAGGGAAATGGCTTCCGATAGGCAGGTGAGATTCTACTCGGTAAGCATGGCGGGATCTGCCTTGAACTCTGTCGTTTGCGCTCTAAAGGCCATTTGCTGATCGAAGATATCTCAAGCTGAGGAAGAGGCCTTGGCACATTAGTTCGCTAGGGAAATTTTTGGTGTTACAACCCATAAGTTCGAACAAGCGTAATTATAAAAGGTATTTGTATAGGCATTATTGTTGTTATAAGGCCAGGGCAACTATTGTGGATAACTAATTAACTTATTGTTGTATATTGGTTTTTTCACCTAAATCCCTTACGACAACAAGTTATGATCACTAGGATGTTTCGTTTATAAAATGTGAATAACTTTTGTTTAATCTTCCGCCAATAGGATATCCACAGTAACTTGAAGGGGTTCTTAATAGGTGTTGCACAGACATCCACGAGTTGTTGAAGACTGTGCAATGGTTAAGGACTCACTCAGTCTGGTAGAGAGAATGAGAGAGGCAGGGGTGTGGTCTCTCTGTTGGTGGATTGAGTGATGCATCGGCTGATGCAGTCAGCTACAGACGTGAAAATATCTGTAGCTTGGCAATGGAGAATGGAGAGAAATGGCAGCTGAACTGCAAAGCATTATCGAACATGCAGGTGAGATTCTGCTCGGTAAGCGCGACAGGATCCGCCTCGGCGATCTGCTGGCCTGCTGGGCCCGGGGGGCATCTGGCTAATCGAGGGATATCCCCGGGCGTCGGCAAGACCACTCTGGGCCCACACCCTGGCCCATCTGCTGGGTATGCACTATCAGCGCATCCAGTTCACTAGTGATCTGTTGCCGGCGGATATCCTTGGGGTCTCTGTATATGATCGCCAGCGAAGTGATTTTGTCTTCCATCCCGGTCCGATCTTCTCCCAGCTGGTGCTGGCTGATGAGATCAATCGCGCCACACCCAAGGCGCAGAGTGCCCTGCTGGAGGCGATGGAGGAACGCCAGGTAACGGTGGAGGGTGAGACCCGTGCTCTACCGCAGCCATTTTTTGTCATCGCTACCCAGAACCCCTCACACCAGATCGGCACCTTCCCGCTGCCGGAGTCACAGCTCGACCGCTTCACCATGCGCATCGGCATCGGTTATCCCGATCGCGCTGCTGAGCGGCAGCTGCTGAGCGGGATTGATCGGCGTAGCCTGCTGGAGCGAAGCCAGCCTCTGCTGTCGCCCGAACAGCTAGAGGCGTATCAACAGCAAGTTGCATCGATCCATATCTCCGAGGCGCTGCTCGACTACTGCCAGAATTTGCTCGCCTACAGTCGCAGTGCCCGAGCCCTTTCGTCAGGGGCTATCGCCCCGGGCCGGCCTTGCGATGCTGCAGACGGCACGGGCCTGGGCGATGCTTGAGGGGAGGAACCATGTGCTGCCGGAAGATCTACAGGCGGTGCTGCCGGCCACCATCGGT
>AASF01002158.1 GCA_000168735.1 Candidatus Endoriftia persephone str. Hot96_1+Hot96_2
GATCATGGTGTTGGCGGTTGGCACGTCGATGCCATCTCTCAACGAGGGTGGTGCAGACCAGCAGGTTGAAGCAGCTGATGGTAGAAGTCACGCGTGATGCCTTCCAGCTCGCGCTCGCGCATCTGGCCGTGGGCCACCTGCAGGCGCACTCCGGGCAGCAGCTCTTCGAGACGCTGCGCTATGTTCTCGACTGGTGCTGACCTCGTTATGCAGAAAGTAGATCTGCCCGCCGCGCTTCAGCTCACGCTGGCAGGCTTCCTGGATCAGCGCGTCGTTCCACTGGGCTGATGAAGGTCTTGACCGGATGGCGCAGCGCCGGTGGGGTGGCGATCACAGATAGGTCGCGCATCCCCGACATCGCCATGTTTGAGGGTGCGTGGGATCGGGGTGGCGGTGAGGGTGAGTAGGTCGACCTCGCTGCGCAGCGCCTTGAACCGCTCCTTGTGGCGTACCCCGAAGCGGTGTTCCTCGTCGATGATAACCAAGCCCAGATCCTTGAAGCTGATGCTATCCGAGAGCAGTTTGTGGGTGCCTATCACGATGTCGATGGTGCCGTCGGCTAGGCCGTCGATCACCTTCTGCTGCTGCTTGCCAGTGCGGAAGCGCGACAGGCTTTCGAGCCGCACCGGCCAGTCGGCGAAACCGGTCGGCGAAGTTCTGATAGTGCTGCTGGGCGAGCAGGGTAGTGGGGACCAGTACCGCGACCTGCTTGTTGCCCTGGGTCGCCATGAAGGTGGCGCGCATTGCCACCTCGGTCTTGCCGAAGCCGACATCGCCGCACACCACCCGGTCCATCGGCTGAGGTGATGCCATATCGGCCAGCACCGATTCGATGGTCTGCTGCTGGTCCGGGGTCTCCTCGAACTCGAAGGAGGCAGCAAAGGCCTGATACTCGGCATCGGGCTCCGGGGAAAGCGACACCCCTGACGAGCGGCGCGGCGAGCGTAGATCTCCAGCAGTTCCGCCGCCACGTCGCGCACCTGCTTGGCGGCGCGCTTTTTGACCTTCTCCCACTGGTCGCTGCCGAGCCGGTGCAGCGGTGCGTTCTCCGGTGAGGCGCCGGCGTAGCGACTGATCAGGTGCAGTGAGGCGACCGGCACGTAGAGCTTGTCCCCCTTGGCATACTCCAGGGTGAGAAACTCGGTGGTCATGCCGCCGACCTCCAGGGGTCTGCAGACCGAGGTAGCGGCCGACGCCATGCTCTTCGTGGACCACCGCGCGCGCCCGACGTGCAGCTCGGTGAGGTTGCGCACGATCTGGTCCGGGTCTTGGCTGACCTTGCGCCGGCGCCGCTCCTGACGCACCCGTTCACCGTAGAGTTGGGCCTCGGTGATCAGGGCGATATCGTCTAGCAGCAGCCCCTGGTTCGAGAGGCGCGACGGTTAGTGCCGATCGGGATGTCGCTGGGCGAGGGAAGCTGTGCCAATTCTCGACCAGCTGGTGCGCTGATGCCAACAGTCTTTCAGGGGTCGACAGCAGGATCTCACGGGGGCCGGCGCTCTCGGCGATAAACAACACCCGGTGGTTGTGGTCGGCGAGAAACGCCTGCAGCGCTGCGGCGGGGTGCTGCGCCCGGGCCTGGATTGCCAGCGGCGGCAACAGTTGGCTGTCGAAGTTGATGGGCGCGCTATAGCCTTTGCTACGTTGGGCGATCTCGTTCGACTGGTAGCGGATAGAGGCACCCTGGTTTGAGTGCGGTGGAGAGTTCGTCCGGGCTGAGGTAGAGCTGCTGAGGGTGGTAGCAGAAGGACGCTCGATGTCGTGGCGGGCGCTCTGCGAAGCGTTCCTCTACCTGTTGGAAAAAGGCTTCGGCCTGCTCCCGCACCCCTGCATCGATCATCAGCAGGCGATTTTCTGGCAGATAGTCGAAGAGTGTGGCGGTCTGTTCGAAAAACAGCGGCAGGTAGTACTCCAGCCCGCCGGGCAACCGGCCTTCGCTGACCTCCTGGTAGATCAGGCTGCGCTGCAGGTCGCCCTCGAACTGATTGCGGTAGTTGCGGCGGAACAGGGTGGTGCCAGCCTCGTCGAGGGGGAACTCGCGGGCCGGCAGCATGTGGATTCTGGTCGATCTTCTCCAGCGAGCGCTGGCTCTCCGGATCGAAGGTGCGGATGGTCTCCACCTCGTCATCGAACAGGTCGATGCGGAAGGGCTGTTCACTGCCCATCGGGAACACATCCAGCAGCGAGCCGCGCACCGCGAACTCGCCATGTCCCAGCACTTGGGAGACGCACTGGTAGCCGCTGCGCTCCAGACGCCTGCGGGTCTGGTCCAGATTGAGTTGCTGACCGATGTCGACAATCAAGGCGTGGTGTTCGAGGAAGGATGGCGGCGGCAGACGCTGCATCAGGGTGCTGGCCGGCAGCACCAGAATTGCCCGCTGGGTGCGCGGCAGTTGGTAGAGCGTCAGCAGACGTTGTGAGATCAACTCCGGCAACGGCGAGAAGACGTCGTAGGGGAGGGTTCTCCCATTCGGTTAGGGCGATCACCGGCAGGCCCTGCTCTTCGAGGAAGAACCCCAGCGCGCTTTCCAGCCGGTTGGCGCTCTGGACCTCATCGGTGACCACCAGCGTCAATCCCTCAAAGGCCTCTGCGCTGCGGGCGATTGCGAGCGCTATGCTGCTGCCACGCAACCCGCCCCACTGCAGACGCTCTGCGTCACCTTCAGGAAATGGGGGCTGGAAGGGGGAGTGAGGTCTGAGCTGTGCTGAGGTCATCAGAATTCCGTGCGATAAACAGGCGACGGAATTGTCGCATAAAGCGGTGTTTAAGGTTAGGAGGGGTCGGGGTCGTATTAAGGTAAACCCCTATAAGCATTCTTGATTACGATCAAGGTGACTCCACGAACAGGATGTGAGCATTCGCCTCGCGAAAGCTGAAGAATAAGAAGGAAATTCGCGCAGTTTGCGAAGCCATGCTGTCCCTGTCTAGTTGTATCTGTAGGGTTGGTGGGAGAAAACACTCCCAGCCTTTATCACTTTTTCCTGTCCGGGTTAATGATGTATTCCGAGTCGACTATCGCTTGTAGAAGTGTGTCGATACTGGAAGGTTCAATCATTTTTTCTGCTTCTGGTTGGTAACACGGATTGGATTGCAACGCTTTCGCTTTCCCTGATCAGGTTGTCGGTACCCTTACCGGCGTTCAACATTGCTGAGGAGATGAAAGCGATGAGAAAATGGTGGCTACTGGGGATTGGTGCCGCACTGCTGCTTACCCACGGGTTTGCAGTCGCGTCGGTCAAAGCCCCTCCGAAAGAGATGTCTACTGAAACCAAGGCGTGCGTTAAGTGCCATAAAAAGAATAACCCTGGCCTGATTCAGGCATGGGGTGCCAGCAAACACTATGGTGCCAATGTAGGTTGTTACGAGTGTCATGCGGCGGATGCCAAAGACCCGGATGCCTATATCCATGACGACAAGAAGGTGAAGAAACATATCTCGATTATCGTTTCACCTAAAGACTGTGCGAACTGTCATGAGGCTGAAGCGGCAGAGATGAAGAAATCTCACCATGCGGATGCCGGTAAGATTATGGGTTCTCTGGATAACCCTGCTCGCAGAGGTTATTGAAGGCGATAGTGGCTTCATTACCGAAGGATTCCCCTGAGGGTAACTCGGCAGCGGCAGTTAATGGTTGCTGGCAGTGCCACGGATCTCAGGTGAAGGTACTGAAGGATGGTCAACTGGATCCAGCGACTTGGCCGAACACCGGTATTGGTCGAATCAATCCGGATGGCTCCAAGGGTAGCTGCGCAGCTTGTCACTCTCGCCACCAGTTTTCTGCAGCACAGGCGCGTCAGCCTGAGAACTGCGGCAAGTGTCACATGGGGCCAGATCATCCTCAGATCGAGATCTACAACGAGTCCAAACACGGTATCGCCTATCGCGCAGACCGCGAGAAGATGAACATGGACAACGCCAAGTGGGTCGTGGGTGAGGACTACTACGTAGCACCAACCTGTGCTACCCTGCCACATGAGTGCAACCAGAAAGCCAGGGCATTACCCATGATGTGGGCGATCGTCTGAGCTGGAACAACCGTCCTCCTGTCTCCAAGAAGCAGGGTTGGGTTAAAGGTACCGTGGGATGGGAAGATCGTCGCGACAAGATGAAAGATGTCTGTAACGCTTGCCATGAAGAGAGTTGGACAGAGAACTGGTACACCCAGTATGACGGTCTGGTCGATCTCTACAACCGCAAGTATGGCGAGCCTGGGTTGAAGCTGATGAAGGCTGCCCAAGCCGCTGATCAAAGGGCCAAAGTTCTCGAACAAGATCGACTTTATCTGGTTTGAGCTATGGCATCATGAGGGACGTCGTGCACGTATGGCGGCTTCCATGCAGGGGCCGGATATCACTCACTGGGAAGGTACTTACGATCTGGGTAAGAACTTCTACACCGAGCTGGTTCCTGAGCTGAAAGAGCTAATGCGAGCATGGGCAAGCACGGTAGTGCAGCCGACAAGAAGGCAGCAGAAAATCTGGCGAAGGCTTCTGGATGAGGTGCTGAATATGGAAGAGCACAAGTGGTTCCTTGGCAAGATGGATCCGGCCAAGGCCAAGGCTCGTAAGGCACGTCAGGAAGAGTTTAAGAAACCGTTACAAGGAACACTAAGTAACGTTTTAAAACGACTGTCTTTCTAGAAAATGGAAAACCCTCCACCCACTTGCGGGGCGGGAGGGTTTTTTTCCTGGGTTGTGATTCTGTACGTGTGCGATGAAGTCATGCGCAATGCCCTGATAATCAGTCCGGCACCTCCCACCCAAGAACCTGGCCTTCATCAAACCATACATAGCTGTGTAACTTGGAGCTTGGATGGTAGTACCAGCTGGTGAATATCTGTTGTTCAATTCGAGCCGGCTTGCCTAGCAGTTTCTGGATATCGTCGCTGCTCATCTCTCTCTTGATTCGTCGCCAGAGAATGGGGTCCTTCCAGCGATCTTTGGCGTTTGTCTCCTCCAATAATCGCTCAAGCGCAGTCACTCGATTTTCCAGATCAGTGATTCGCTGCTCCAGGCGCATCTCATCTGCAAGCGCCTGAGTTGCAGATCAACACAGAGGCAACGAGTGGTGTAAGCAGTATTGCTCAATGACTTTATGCGCCAATCTCTCTCCTTGTCAGGAAGAGATGCGTTGCATGAGATTCTTGAGAAGTTACGAAAGTTCTTCATGGCAACCTTTGGAATTTAGAGTCAGTTAGATTGGGAAGGGAGCTTTAGAACCCACTGAATGAGGCCCTATAATCAATCGGTTATGGGGTGCGGATCGGGTGTAATAGCAGTCTCTCTAGCAAACAACGGAACACCTGCTGCAGCCAGGGTTCCAGAGGGAGCGAAACAGTTCTCGTGGGTGTTGGATCTGTCCGTTATCATTTGGGATCAACGGGGGAATGTGTAGTATCTGCTGGTTTTCCGTGATTTGCCCCCATCAGCTTCTTTCCCCTTGTGGAGCGGAT
>AASF01002157.1 GCA_000168735.1 Candidatus Endoriftia persephone str. Hot96_1+Hot96_2
CCGCGAATCGCCCTTACAAGCTCCCCTTCGCCTCCCCTGGCGACCCGGTGCTGCAGGCGCGCATCGACGCGCTACGCAAGCGTGGCGGCAACCCGTTTATGGAGTTCCAGCTGCCGCAGGCGGCGATCGCCCTCAAGCAGGGAGCGGGGCGGCTGATCCGTGACGAGAAAGACCGTGGCGTGCTGGTGGTGTGCGACCCGCGCCTGCTCAGCAAGCCCTATGGCAAGGTCTTTATCCGCAGCCTGCCGCCGATGACCAAGACCCAGGACCTGGATGCTGTGCGGCGTTTTTTCGCGCTGGGCTAGGGCCTGTTAACAGGCCCTAGATTATCTCCTCGTGAGCCTGCTGCTCTTCCTGTCTGATTTTCTCCCAATCCTCTCCGGGATCAGGTTGCACTCTTTGATCTCGCTGGAGCCGGCCGTGGGGCTGACAAGCTGTAGGCTGGGCCGGCCGACCATAATGCCTAATTTGTCTGCGTTGATGCGGAGCAAAAGAACGGAACTGGTTTTCAATCTTGGCCACAGGTCGCTCTGCGCAGTTTAAATGCCAGCCTTAGAAAACCCCCAGGTCGAGATAGGAGCGGGCCAGCTTGTTCAGGGCGATGATATAGGCCGGCAGTGCGGTAGTCTTCGATTGCGCTGTTGCGGTGACGAGTCTCGATGATCTCCTGCAGCGCGGTGCGCATGCTGTCGTCTAGCCCGGAGTGGACCAGGTCGATCTCGCTGGCCCCTTTGGCAAGTTGGGTGCGGATCCAGTCGGGGACCTGCCGTTCAGTAGTCTCCTCCAGGGCGCGCAGGATGTTGCGCCCACGCATCTCGTCGAAGACGGCGCTCCATGCGGCCAAAGCGCATGTGGGTGAGGTTACGAATCCATTCGAAGTAGGAGACCACTACACCACCGGCGTTCAGATAGGCATCGGGCAGGATGGCGATGCCGCGGCTGCGCAGGATGCGGTCGGCCTCGAAGGTGACCGGGCCGTTGGCCGCCCTCGGCGATCAGTTTGGCCTGGATGTTGGGGGCGTTGGCCTCGCTGATCACGCCCTCGACGGCGGCGGGGATCAGGATGTCGCACTCCATCTCCAGAACCTTCTGACCGTCTTCTACGAACTCGGCTCCGGCGAAACCCTTGAAGCTGCCGTTGGAGCATTTGTGATAGTAGGCCTCTTCCACATGGATGCCTTCGGGATTGACGATGGCCCCGTCGTGTTTGATGATCGCGATGACCTGCGCGCCATCCTCTTCGGAGAGGAGCTTGGCGGCGTGGTAACCCACGTTGCCTAGCCCCTGGACCACGATCCGCTTCCCCTCCAGATCGCCGTCTAGCCCTGCGGGCATTAACCTCCTCCCGGTGGCGGAAGAATTCGCGCAGGCCGTACTGGACGCCACGGCCAGTGGCCTCGGTGCGGCCACGGATGCCGCCGTGGCCGATCGGCTTGCCGGTGACGCAGGCGATGTAGTTGATGTCTTCCGGGTAGAGGTGTTTGTAGGTGTCGGCGATCCACGCCATCTCCCGCTGACCGGTGCCCACGTCCGGCGCTGGTACGTTGGTCGAGGGGCTGAGAAAACCCTTCTCCGCTAGCTCACGGGCAAAACGCCGGGTGATCACCTGCAGATCGTCGCGGCTGTAATTTTCGGGGTTGATGCAGAGTCCGCCCTTGGAGCCGCCAAACGGTACGTCGACGATCGAGCACTTGTAGGTCATCAGCGCCGCTAGCGCCTCGATCTCCGGTTGGTCCACCGACTCAGAAAAGCGTATCCCCCCCTTGGGCCGGCAGACGATGGATGCTGTGTACCGCACGCCAGCCGGTGAATACCTCGACACGCTCACGTAGCTGTACCGGAAAGGTTACCTGCAACACCGAGGTGCAGCTCTTGATGGCTCTGGGCAATGGCCTGGGTCGAGTTCCATGATCTCCAGAGCGCGGTCGACCATATGATCGACGCTCCTGGCGGGAATGTCAGGCCACTGGGTACTTCAACCCACTGCATTAACCCCTTATATCAGATTCTGTCTGCCGCAAGTCTAACGGTTTTTGGCTTAAGCCTAAAAGGGGTGCTGCAGGGGTGGTTCGATTGGCAGATGATTATTTGAATCCAGACCGCTCCAGCCTGCGTATTGTTATCTGAAAGCCGCGGAAAACTGGCTTGAACCACAGAATTACGAGGAGATATATCATGAAAACATTGACTTTCACTGCCGCAATGATTCTTTCTACCGGTCTCTCTGCCGGGCAGTTCAACAGCCCCTTCGAGGTAGGCAACCCGGATCTCTATCATGGCGTTGATGACTCCAGTCAGCTGTCGACCGCAGTACAGCCTGGCATCGGCGACTCCTACGCCTATCCCTGGCTGGGTAATGGTGGCTTCTCTGACACCAAGACGGTAGTGCAGCGGGGTACTAACGAGGCCCTAGCGGTAGTCATCTGCTCGATCTGGGGCATGAGATTGACTGGTAATGGAAGCAGTGAGACCGGGGCTTAGCATGAGCCCCGGCGGGGCCTGCGGCCCTGTATCGAAAAAGAGGTGGATCACCACTGTGCTGTGGATGGTCTGCCTCTTGCTGTTGATCGGTTGTCAGTCTCAAAAACAGGATCCTAGCGGCGCGCACGGTGTTCCCCGGCCGGTGAGCTGAGTGCGCTACGTAGCGAGGCGCTGAAACTGATCAACGGTATGCTCGAGGAGGAGATGATCCCCGGCGTTAGTATCGCGCTGGTGGATCGCAGCGGCCCACTCTGGGTCGAGGGCTTTGGCTACGCCGATCAGCCGACGATGCGGCCGGTGCAGGCGGATACCGTGTTTCGTGTTGGCTCGTTGACCAAAACACTGACCGCACTGGCGGTGATGCAGCTACAGGAGGCAGGTCGCATCGATCTCGGACCAGCCGTTTACAGAGCAGTTCGAGGGTTTTTCGATTCGCAGCCGTGGTCCGGTTCAATCCTTTACCCCGCGTCAGATGCTGAGTCACCGAAGCGGCCTGCCGAGCGATCTGCGCAAGGGGATGTATACCGCCACCCCCTTTACCCAGGTGGCGGCATTGCTGGAGGATGAGTACATCGCCTATCCCCCTAACCAGGTCTACAGTTACTCCAACCTGGGATACGATCTGTTGGGCCATCTGATTGCGCAGCGTTCCGGCAGTACCTATCAGACCTATCTGCAGCGCCATTTGTTTCAGCCGCTGCAGATGAGGCATAGCGGTTTTGAACTGGATGAGGTGATGGAGCAGCGGCTTGCCGCTGGGCATCTGGACGGCCAGGTGCGCCCCCAGCCGCCGTTGCGGGATACTCCCGCCCTGGGTCTTTACACTAGCGCTGCTGACATGGCGCGGCTGCTGCACGCAGCTATTGCGATCGGGGGATCCTGTCCTCTCAGCGCAGAGCCTGCGGGAGATGTGGCGTGAGCAGACCCGCAAGCGGGCAGATCGTTCGAGGTCCGAGTCCCGGGCTGGGCTGGTTCATTGAGCAGGATCCGCTGATCGGCAAGGTGGTGCGTCACGGCGGCAGCACCCGTGCTGTTTGGCGCTGAGATCTCACTGCTGCCGGAGCGGGGATTGGGGGTGGTAGTGTTGACCAATGGGGCAGATGGGAATCGCTATGCCCATAAGATCGCTGCCACCCTGCTGACCCTGACGTTGCAGTTGCGTGGCGAGTCGTTGGGGGTTGCGAAAACCTCGGAAGATACCTCTACGGCTGGCGAGCCGAAGATCGTCTCTGGGGGGTATGCCACCGATCTGGGGCTGCTGACCATCGACCCCGAGCGCCCCAGGCTCTGCGCCTGCATCATCGAACGGGTGCTTGACATGGTGCGTTTTGATGACGGCAGCTATGGGCTGACCCCGGAGAGTCGCGAGAGCCTACCGGCCGCCTATCGTATCCTGGGTGAGATGCGGTTTCGCTCCCGCCGCTCGGGGGAACGGGATCTGTTGATCGCCGAGCGCAATGAGCAGGAGTTCATCCTCGGCACACGGATCGACTCGAAGGCGTGGACCGATGCCTGGCGTGAGCGCATCGGGCGCTACCGCACCATCAACCCCGATGGCAACTTCTCGATCCAGAACCTGCGCCTGAGTGAAGAGAGTGGCGTGATCTGTCTCCACTATGAGGCGCCGCACCTGAGCGACGGCTCGATCCGTGTGCCGCTCAAGCCGGTCTCGGCCACCGAGGCGATCGTCGAGGGTCTGGGACGGGGCAGCGGTGAGACGGTCAGTATCGTTGAGATCAACCGGCAAGCAGTGCCTGAAGTTTTCCGGTTACATGAGTGAGCCGCTGGAAGAGTCGCCGTAGAATTGGGTTCGGTAGGACATTTATGCTTGAATGCTGTTTAAAGGAGCCCTCAACGAATCGTTGACTCGCACCTTGGGTCCAGAATCTGCCGCTTTGTCGTTGCTGCTCTTCGCAATAACCTGCTATTACGTGCGATCAGCGCCTTAGCTCGACGAATTCTGAATCCCAATCTGCTTCGTCCAGATTTATTCAGAGGCTCCTGAGAAACCGCCTTCAAGGAGCCTCCATGACCGCTCAGGTCGAAGATCCCGTCACCGCACAGCAAAAACGCAATGAAATGCTTGCCAGACTGCTGGCCGCCACCTCGCTGAAAGATCGGCGTGCCTTCGCCGAACTCTACCAGCTGAGTTCGGCGAAACTGTATGGGGTGGTACTGCGTATATTAGTAAGGGACGAATGGGCAGAGGACTGTCTTCACGAGGCCTACATGAAGATCTGGAATGCTGCCGGCACTTATCGTCCCGATCGAGCGGCACCGATGACCTGGATGTCGACCATCGTACGCAATCAGGCACTGGATCTGTTGCGTCGCCGTCGCCGCGACGGTGAGGCGCGCCGAGCCGGAGAACCGGAATGAAGAGGTGGATCCCGGCTTGCTGCCACAGGAACGGTTGCAGCAGAGTGAGGAGGGTCGGAGGCTGAACGACTGTCTGGAACAGTTGAAAGCGAATCAGCGACAGGTGATTGTGCTGGCCTACTTCAAGGGACTGACCCATGAGGAGCTTTCGCAGCAGACAGGAACGCCGTTGGGCACGGTAAAGACCTGGATTCGCCGCGGGCTGGATCAGCTGAAGAGGTGTCTTGAATCATGATAGTACAGGAGAACAAAGCGGAATTGCTGGCGTTCGCCGGTGAGTATGTGCTCGGCACCCTGCAGGGTGAGGCGCGTGATATGTTCGAACGGCAACTGGCCACGGATTTTGATCTGCAGTCGGAGGTGGCAGACTGGGAACAGCGCCTCTCGCCTCTGGCAGCATCGATTGAGCCGGTCGTACCGCCCAGACAGCATCTGGCGTCGGATCGAGACGGATATCTCGCCGCATGAGTCACAGTCGCCCGGCTGGTGGGATAGTCTGAACTTCTGGCGTAATCTGGGCATGGTCGCCTCGGGAGTCGTGTTGGGACTTACCCCTGAGTCTGTTTGGCCTGCAGCAGGATGAAGGTGAACTGCAGCGGGTGATGGTGGTGCTGAATGACCAGGCACAGACCGGCTGGCTAGTCGGTGCTGGTGAGACAGGCAAGATGCTGCGGGTGAGTGCAGTCGAACCGACCCGCCTGCAACCGGGCAGGGTTTGTCAGCTCTGGATGGAGACAGAAGATGGTCGCATGCTGTCGGTAGGCGTGTTACCGCACTCGGGGCGTCAGCAGATGAAGGTGCCCACGTTACTGCGGGGCCAACAGCCGTTTCAAGGGTGAGTATCGAGGCGGCATCCGAGGCACCGGTGGCCAAACCCAGTGGCGAGTTCGTCTTCGAAGGCGGCTTGACCCAGATCTGAACAGTATCGCTGGATCTTTCACTACCTTTATTGCCGATATGGCCCTGGTTGAATCAGGGCCTTTTGCCTGATGCACTACTGGTCGATCCTAGGCTTCATCCGGGTTTACAACCAGATAGATTAATCTATATTTTGGGGCACATGGCTCTGCCACCGATGATCAGCCCCCCTCCACAATGATAAAACTGATCAGAGGAGACGTTGCTGAGTGGTTTAGAGTGTCTATTCAGATCCCACGGGGATGCTTAAAGGGTGTTGAGACTGCTTTTGACAGCAGAGGCAGGCATATGAGCGGAGCCATAGCGATGGCGGTGTGTGGTAGAACGGTGCATCCTGGATGAGTACGAAGATCAGCGGCAGGCAGAGAGTGTGAGAATTCATCTGAGCAGGGGATAGGTTCCTATCGGGGACGCTACGCCTATGCGGCGGTGATAGCCTCTGTGATTCTGTTGTTGGCCGCGTTGCTGGCACTGTATGACGTCGAGCAGGGCAGCCAGACCTACATCAGAAATATCACCCAGCGTAACTCGACGGCCGAATTGTTGCGCGATGTACGCTCCCATCTCGATCTGGTTGAGAATCGCCTGCAGCGTATCGTTATCGAACCGGTTCAAAAGGATGTGCAGAAGCTGGAGCAGGCGCTCACACAGCTGAGTCTGCTGCTCAACCATCTGAAGCAGCTGCTGGCGCAGGATGACAGTCGCGAGAGCCAGGCCATCGCCAATCAGCTGCAGGCGGATCTCGATCGTTTGCACCCGCTCTGGGATGGAGCTGGTCGGGCTCCGCACTGAGGTGGAACGCTGGTTTCCGGCAATACGCCCAGATGCGGGAAGTGACCTATCCGCACAGCCAGGCGGCGCTAAACCAGCTGGACATCCTGTTGGCCGAGGTTGATGAGGAGCTGTCTGCGGAGCAGCGCCTACGAGTGGTGATGAGCGTGAGCACACTACGCCACTTCTGGGTTCTGCGATGGCTTCCGAGTTGCGTCTGTTTGTGTCGAACCGATTTGGCGTCTTCGCCAGTGATGCCTCGGTTGGTATGCGCTCCCGGTTCACCAATGTTATCTACTATGCCGAAGAGGTGCAGGCGCAGATCAATACCCTGAAGGCGCTGCATGAAGAGGGGCTGTTGGGATTTCTCGGAGCAGAATCGATCGACGAGGTGGAGTCTCGCTTTACAGGCTGGATGCGCGGCGCCTATCAGATCTCAGTGATGCTGGAGGGTTCGGGGTGGCGGCGTGATGTGGTGATGCTACAGCAGACAATTGATCCGTTGCTGGAACAGATGCGGCAGCGCCTGCGGGTGATC
>AASF01002156.1 GCA_000168735.1 Candidatus Endoriftia persephone str. Hot96_1+Hot96_2
GATCCCCGCATTCTGGCAGGCGGTGCTGGTCATCGTCATCGCCTACCTGGTGTTTGATAATGCCTTCCCGCCGCTGCTGCCGAAGACGCTGATGATCCAGTACATGATCATCACGATCATTGGCGTGCTGCTCTACTTCTCGTGTGATGATGCCCGCTGGACGGAGTTTCAAGCGCCGGTTCTCGCCACGCTGCGCGAATGATAATCTGATGGTGGTGCGCTGGGCGCTGCTGATCATCATTCCGGCGATCATCGGCTACACCGTCTATGGCATGGTGAAGCCCTCCAACGAGGCCCCGGTGGAGCTGCGTCAGGTGCATCCGGCGCCACCTGCGTCGGTGAAGGCCTATGGCAAGAGCTTCGATCTAGCCTTGCTGGAGAATCCGATCCGCGAGGAGATCATTAAGACTCTGAGTTCTGACAAGGAGGCGGGTTGGGAGAAGTACAAAGAGGCGGTGAGCGCAGGGCGTGATGTCTACTATCAGAACTGTTTCTATTGCCACGGCGATCTGCTGAACGGCCAGGGCCACTACGCCCAGGGTTTCAATCCGCAGCCGATCAACTTCCAGGATCCGACCATTATCCCGCAGCTGCAGGAATCGTTTCTGTTCTGGCGTATCACCACCGGTGGGTCCTGGTCTGCCGAAGGAAGGCACGCCCTGGAACTCGGCGATGCCGGTCTGGCATGAGATGCTCAGTGAGGAGGATGTCTGGAACGTCATCACCTTCCTCTTTGATTACAACGGTCAGGTGCCACGCATCTGGGATCCGGCAGTCTCCAAGCAGGTCACCGGGATGAAGGATCAGGTGCTGGCGCAGCGTAAGCAGATCCAGGGGCCAGGAGCTCTATGAGTTCCGCTGCCAGGTCTGCCACGGTGAGCAGGGGGCGGGTGACGGTATCGCCGCCGAGCATATGTACCCAAAACCGCGTGATTTTTCCCTTGCGCTGTTTAAATACAAGACCTCGCCGGGCACCAAACTGCCACGGGATAAGGATCTCTTCAACACCATCAAATTCGGTCTGACCGGTACCGCCATGCCTGGCTGGGGACCGCTGATGACCGACGAGCAGATCCGCAGTCTGATCCCGGTGATCAAGCGCTTCGATATCACCTCCGCCTGGCCACCGGAGGAGGCAGATGAGGATGCCTTCGACGATGACGGTCACTACACCAAGGATGACTTCAGAAAGATCACCGATGTGGAGCCGTTGGCAGGGCAGATCCCCTACAGTGAGGAGTCGGTGGTGAAGGGCCGCGAGGCCTTCCTCAAATCGTGCAAGGAGTGCCACGGCAAGGAGGGCAGGGGCAATATCGTCTCCGGCAAGAAGTTGGAGGACGATTGGGGTAATCGCATCTGGCCTCGAGACTTGACCAAGCCTTGGACCTGGCGCTCCACCCAGTCGACCGCCGCTGCTGAGCAGGAGCGGGATGAGACCATCAAGGCGATCTACACCCGTCTCTCGATCGGCATACCCGGCACGCCGATGCCGGCCCACCGGGCGGTGGAAGAGGGCAACAAGGATCCGGTCAGCCTGGCAGGAATTCGCTGGCATATTNCGCCAACTTTGGGTCTACAGTCTGCGCGAGACCCACGGTGCAGCCTAAGGACGGCGCGGTGGTAACTGGCACGAAAGTGGAGGGTGATCTGCCCAGTTCAGCGGAGGATGCGCGTTGGAACAGTGCCCAGTGCGGGTCACCCTGCATCTGGTGCCCAATATTATCAAGGGAGGATCGCCTCTTTACCCCGCTCAATGACGCAGTGACGGTGCGTGCGCTCTATAACGACCAGGAGATCGCCTTCCTGCTGGAGGTGGATGACCGCACCGAGAGTCGGCCGGGTATCGACTACTTCACTGATCTGCAGGATGAGAGCAAGGAGATGCACTCGGATGGCGTTTGCGATCCAGTTCCCCTTGGAGGATGCCTATATGTCGGTCACCGATGGTGGAGAAGCCGCTCTACCGCCACGGTGACAAGAGTCATCACACTACCATCTGGTACTGGAATGCCGGCAGCGTCGAGCCGAAGCGCGAGGCCCAGGCGATGCTGCTGGAGGGCAGCGGTCCGGATGCCAAGGCTGAAGTTTCGCGAGGACGACAAGAGTCTGAAGGCGAATGGCAGCTGGAAGAATGGCAAATGGCCAGGTGGTGATGCGTCGTCCGCTGAGCGGGGGTGAGCAGGGGGATATCGACTTTGCCGAAGGGCAGTTCATGCCGATCTCCTTCGCCAACTGGGATGGTAGCAACGGCGAGGTGGGCTCCAAGCATACTCTGAGTACCTGGTACTGGCTTTTACTGCCCGCCGGGAGATCGACTAACGTCTATATTTACGGGATGCCGTTGGGTGTGGCTCTGCTGGTCTTCCTGGCTGGCATTTTCGCTCGGTCCGTTCACAGCGTCCGCAAGACTTAAACGACTAAGCATAGGATCCATCCTCCTTTGGGATACCCCCAGTTAACCCGGATACGCCATTTGGTGTCTCCGGGTTTTCTTTTTCTGGCAGGGGCGGCAGTGAGGATGATCAATGGTGATGATTGGCAATGACCGGATGAGCGACTTCGGGTAATCTTGAGCTATTCCAATAGGTTATTTAGAAGAGGTTATGAATATGTCTGAAAGACTCCCCATGCCATTGTTTTTCTGCCTGTTTTTTCTTTCGCTCAGTGCCTTTGCCGGGGCTGAGGCGCCTTAGGCAGGATGAGGTGCTGGAGCCAGGTATGAGGCCCCGCCGGGTGGGGATTTTGTGCTCGATTCGGTCACTGGGCCGTTGGATACTCGGCAGCTCCGCGGCAAGTCGATCTTCCTCTATTTCGGCTATACAAGATGCCCCGACGTCTGCCCGACATCGCTCTCTTTTCTGACCCAGGCGCTCAGTGAGTTGAGTGATGAGGAGTTGCAGAAGACGGTCTCGATCTTTGTCAGTGTTGACCCGCAACACGATACAGTGGAGTCGCTGGCCGACTATGTGGAATATTTTCACCCCAATCTGATCGGTGTGACGGGCACGGAAGAGGCCGTGGCGAAGGTTGCCAAGCAGTATGGCGCGCAATACTACGAGGTGGAATTAGAGGGCTCGGCCTTCGGTTACGCGGTCAATCACTCTGCCGCCACCTACCTGATCGCCCCGGATGGAGAGTTGCGATTCATCTTTCCCCATGAGACGCCGCCCGAGGGTATTACTTCAGGCGGTGCGCCATCTGAATGCCGGTAACTGATTCCGTAACTATTCAGCTCTTGCTAGAGTCAAGAGCTGAATAGTTACCTGATTCCTTCCAAAACCCTCCCTTCCAACGCTATTAATCCGGTAGTTAAGGAGCCTCTGATTAAGTCTGGACGAAGTGGATTGTGATTCAGAATTTTCAGATTCAAGGCGCAAATCGCACGTAAAGCTACCGCTCCCTGCTCACGCTCCTCCCCGACATCCCTGTCGGGGATAGCTGGCTCTTGCGAACGACCGCATGGATGCAGGAGGTAGAGCAATGCATGGAGCCGTTGCCGAGATTTGCCACGCAGAAGCTGGATATTCTGGGCACAAGATACGAATTTCATGACTTGATCAGGGGCTCCTTAAATAAATCGTTTGTAGGTTCGACTGTAGTTGGGCTGGCTCGGCTGAAGCTGAACCTACGGTGGCTGTGAGCCGATCTTCTGAATCTTTGGTGCCTTTGTCTGCGCCACCCTTCTCATTTGCGCGAAGCGGGCGAGTGCTCGGAATGTTGAACGATTTGATGTGCCTGAGTGATTTGTTCAGGGCGTTTTGGAACAGATCATTCAGCTGGGGGAAGTGGGATTTCTTGATCTGTATCAATGGCCTGGCTCTAACCATAGGAAAAACCGGGGTTTGTTGGTCAGGATAGGATTTGGCTCGGAATATGCAGATAGCTGAATTGAATTGAATTGGACCGTCGGCAGATCAATTAAGTTCTGGGGTCCGGATTCAGAATTTTCGGAATACCGATAATTGATAATCTGACTTGGAGGAAATCCAATGGGTGTACGAGTCAAGACCGGACATACCCTGCTGGCGGCAGCGCTGGGACTGGGTATGACGTTCGGTGCACAGGCCGGCAAGTATCCCGATATTTCACCTCTGCCTGATCTGAAGATCAACAAGGCAAAGGCAGAGTTGGGTAAGCGGCTGTTTTTTGATCGCCGTTTGTCGGGAGATGCAGGTATCGCCTGTGCCGACTGCCATCAACCGAAGCATGGGTATGCGCATCCCGATGCGCTCTCTCCGGGTTATCCGGGCAATGGCCATTTTCGCAACAGCGCCAGTCTGGTCAACACGGCACATAAGAAGGTGTGGAACTGGGATGGTCGTATCGGCACCAACCTGAACGATATGACCCGTGAGATGCTCACGGGAAGACTACATCATGAATATGGATATGCGGATCATGCAGGAGCGTGTCAAGCAGGAT
>AASF01002155.1 GCA_000168735.1 Candidatus Endoriftia persephone str. Hot96_1+Hot96_2
CTTTCCAGAGTCCGGAGAGTTTTGAGAAGACCCTGGATGAGATCCTGGAGGTCGATCCTGATCGACTCTCGGTCTTCAACTATGCGCATCTGCCGGAACGCTTCAAGCCGCAGCGCCGCATCAACGAGGTGGATCTGCCGCTGCCGCAGGCGAAACTCGACATCATGCAGATGAGCATCGAGAAGCTGACCGCGGCCGGTTATGTCTATGTCGGCATGGATCACTTTGCCAAGCCCGATGATGAACTGGTGATCGCTCAGCAGGATGGCACTCTCTACCGCAATTTTCAGGGCTACTCAACCCATGCGGATTGTGACTTGGTGGCGATTGGTGCGACCTCGATCGGCATGGTGGGGCCAAGCTATGCGCAGAACATGCGCACGCTGGATGAGTACTACGATCGCATTGATCAAGGGCGTCTGGCGGTATTTCGAGGCGTGGAGCTGAGCACGGATGATCAGTTGCGGCGCGATGTGATCACCCGCCTGATCTGCCACTTTACGCTCGATTTTGCGTCAGTGGAGTCCCGCTGGAGGATCCGTTTCAGCGACTACTATTGCGGTCGAAATGACGAACTCTGCAGGGCCATGGCCGAACGATGGATTGCTAGAGATCGCGGCAGCATGGTATCCATGTGTTGCCAAAGGGACGGTTGCTGAATCCGCAAATATATGCATGCGGTTTGATGCCTACCTAAGCTCGAAAGAGTCGATGGGCAGCTTTTCCAAGGGGTTATCTGATCCCGCTGAAATGACCGGAGGGATTGTGCGTTCCAGGGAGGGAGCAGAGTTGGAGTTGTACGGGAACAAACTTGCCGAGAGAATAAAATATCACCCAGTAAACGGCCCCTGTTCACATTTTTTGTCTATTCTTGTTTGCAGACTTACGCATCTGCGTGGGATCATTGGCGCGCTGCTAATGCGCCTAGATTCCTGTTGCGGTCCGTAAGTATCTCAACTCAAGCAGCACATCCGGTAAACGGAACTAATAACCATTAAAAAGAGGCCGTATGTTCGACGAGAAATCTCGTGAAATCAGTCGGTTGTTGTTTCTTCTGGACATCCTGCTGACGCTGTTCATTTTTGTTGTTTCGGTCCGGCTTTATCCCCTCATCACTGCAGGCGACACAGTAGACGATATGCGTCACTTTGCCCTGCTGCCGCTTATCTGGGTGCCTCTTCTCTATTCCCTCTCGGTCTTTGGAGCCTATCGCGGTCTGCGGGTGATCTCCATCCCTTCCTATGCATGGAAGGTCATAAAGGCGATGGCAATTTAGCCTGGCAGTGCTGTTAGGCATGCTGTTCCTGCTGAAGATGACGTTCGTCAGTCGTCAGTGATCCGTGACCGTTGCCCGTGATGAATCTGGTAATGCTGGTGCCGTTTCGGGCCGGGTTGATCTGGTGGTATTTCCGCCATTCGGTGCAGCGGGGAGAAAACTGTCTCAAGGTGCTGATCATCGGCATCGGAGGCCGTGCCCAGCGCTTGACCGAGATGCTCGAGCCGCCATACGGAGTGGGGTATCGACATCATCGGTTATCTCGACACCGATCCCGACCACGTTGGTAAGGAGATCATGGGCAGCAAGGTGCTTGGCACTGTGGCTCAGGTCGGTGATGTGTTGAACGGCCAGGTGATCGATGAGGTGATCCTGGCGGTGCCCGCGCAGCCGCCCTCAGCCATATGGAAGAGATCGTCAACGCCTGTGAGGAACAGGGGTGTGCGCTTCCGCTTCATGGCCGATGTCTTCGACCTTGAAGTGGCACGCACGCGTCTGGTCGAGCTCGATGGCATCCCACTGCTCACCTTCGATCCGGTGGCGCAGAATGAGGGCATGCTGCTGGCGAAGCGTTTCATGGACCTGCTGCTGGTGCTGGCGGCGATGCCAGGTTGTGGCGCCGGTGATGGGCTTGGTGGCCCTCGCCATCAAGCTTGATGATGGCGGTCCGGTGTTTTTCAAGCAGGAGCGGGTAGGGCTGCGCAAGCGCCTGTTTCCTATGTATAAATTCCGTTCGATGGTGGTGGATGCCGAGGCTAAACTGAAAGAGATTGAACACCTGAACGAGGCTGAGGGCCCGATCTTTAAGATCGAGAAAGATCCCCGCATCACCCGGGTCGGGCATTTTATCCGCAAGACGAGTCTCGATGAGCTTCCAGCAACTGCTGAATGTACTGCGCGGACATATGAGTCTGGTGGGGCCGCGTCCAATGTCACAGCGCGATGTGGGACTCTTCGAGCGGGGTATTCAACGCAAGCGTTTCAGTGTCAAGCCGGGCCTGACCTGTCTCTGGGCGATCAAGGGCCGCAGCAGGCTGACCTTTGAACAGTGGCTGGTGCTCGACCTGCAGTATATCGATGAGTGGTCCTTGTGGCTCGATCTGAAGATTCTGTTGTTGACTGTGCCCGTGGTCCTGAAGGGTAGTGGTTCAATGTAATGGGCGACCGTTCGGACGCTCCCAATTAATTCTTAACAACCTATATAAACTCTAATGAATGCAGAAGCTACGGTTGATCTTTTTGGAATTCCGGTGGCTACGGTCAATATGTCGCAAGCGCTCGATCGGGTGCATCAGGCGATAGAGACACATCAGCCGCTTCAGATCGGTGTGGTGAACGCGGCCAAAGTGGTCAATATGGGAAAAAATCCCGAGCTGAAAGAAGCGGTGCTTTCGTCCGATGTGATCTTCGCCGATGGTGCGGCGATTGTGCTGGCAGCCAAGGTGCTCGGTCATCCCCTGCCTGAGCGGGTGACCGGTATCGATCTGATGTTTGGCATGTTTGAGCGTGGCAAGGATCTTGGCTACCGGGTCTATTGCCTCGGTGCCACGGAAGAGGTTTCGAAGCAGGTGGAAGAGAACATCGCCCGCGACTACCCGGGATTGATCCTGGCAGGCCGCCATCACGGCTACTACGGCGAGGACGAAGAGCAGGCCATCGCTGAGGATGTTCGTGACTCCAAGGCCGATATCCTGTTGGTGGCCATGACTTCGGCTAAGAAGGAGAAGTTTCTAGCTAAGTGGATGGACTTCATGAATGTGTCTGTCTGCCATGGTGTGGGCGGGTCGTTCGATGTCTATTCCGGCAAGGTGGAGCGGGCGCCGGAGATGTGGCAAAAGTATGGACTTGAGTGGCTCTATCGCGTCAAACAGGAGCCTGGCCGGCTTTGGAAGCGCTACCTCTTCACTAATATCGA
Organism: Candidatus Endoriftia persephone str. Hot96_1+Hot96_2; assembly: GCA_000168735.1. GTDB lineage: Bacteria > Pseudomonadota > Gammaproteobacteria > Chromatiales > Chromatiaceae > Endoriftia > Endoriftia persephonae. Next base: position 3,192 of record AASF01002155.1, read on the forward strand.
GTTTCTGTGGCTGCTGCTTAAAGAGCGGTTGTTTCCCAAAAAGCGGTAGGTGTGAGTGCAGCAGATAATTTCTGCTTGAGGATGGAATCAAAGATCTTGCAAGCGACCAAAGAGGCGTGCAGGGAAGAGAGGCGCTGGATTGCAAAACGGGCCTCTAAGAAACCGATTTAATGTGAGGAGAGAGATACGTGAATTCTGGATCGAACGGTGGGTCTGCCACCGGCAAGCGCAATCTGATCTACATCATGTCACCGAGCTATGCGGGCTCGACCCTGTTGACATTCCTGTTGGCTACCCACCCAAAGATCGCAACCATCGGAGAGCTGAAGGCGACCTCGATGGGCGATCTGGATGTCTACAATTGCTCCCTGCGGTAAGCTGATTAAGGCGTGTGGTCTCTGGGGAGACGTGCAGAGAGGCATGGCTGAGCGTGGGCGTTCTTTCTCTCTGGAGCAGTTTGGCACCAGTTTCGAATCCGATTCTGGGCTCTGCACCAAACTGATGCGCGCGGCAGTGCGTGGCGGTCTGTTTGAAACCGCCAGGGACATCGGATTTGGCTTGATGGGTGGTTGTCGTAAGGAGCGGGATGAGATCCTGATGCAGAATCGTGAGATCATCGATCTGGTCATCGATCTTCAGGAGGGAGACACCTTTCTTGATGGTTCGAAAGACCCGGTCCGCTCTGAAACTGATGCATCAGAGTGGGCTGTGGAATATCAAGGTGATCAATTTGGTGCGCGACGGCCGGGGAGCCACTAACTCGATCATGAAACACTACGGTGTTGACATGGAAGAGGCAGTCAACTCCTGGGTTTTTACCTCAAAGGAGATGCAGCCAGACCGCGGCCCTGTTCAGGGGAAGATGAGATCTTCAACATGAAGTATGAAGATCTTTGCCGTGATCCCGACAGGCTGTTGAGCGAGATCTATCGTTTTGTCGGTGTCGATCCGATGCTTGGCAGTGAGGATTTTCGTGGTACCAAGCAGCACATTTTGGGTAACGCCATGCGTCTGAATTCCACTGGCGAGATCCGGCTCGATGAGAAATGGAAGGAAAAACTGACCGAGGCAGAGCTGGAGATCTTCGGGCGTATTGGCGGTGAGATGAACCGCTTCCTGGCGATACCAGTAACCCCTTCTGTTTTCCCGGTATGGAACAGCATTCTCTGGCTCCATGCCGGGGCCATCAGCGATTCTTCAGTGCCTTGATCGCCTTTGCATGGCCTTGGGCGGCCGCCCGCTGGATCCACTGCATCGCCTGCTGGTCGTCTTTTTCCACCCCAAATCCGTGATGATAGAGATAGCCAAGGGTATATTGGGCGCGGGCGTCACCGGCCACGGCGACCGGGAAGAGCAGATGGAAGGCGCGTTCATACTCCTTCTTTTTATACGCTTCTTCGACCTTCTCCATCACCCAGTCGGGGTTGTTGAGTTGCTCCTCCTGTTGCGTTGTACTGCTGCATCCAGCGAGCAGCAGCAGACTCAGTGGGATTGCAGTGAACAGGCTTGTTGCGTGTGTTGCGCTTTTCATCTTGATTTAAGTGTTAGCCGACAAGTTGGTTGAGGTCAAAGATGGGCAGCAGAATGGCCCATGACGATTACAGTTACGATGGCGCCCATTACTAGGATCAGGATCGGCTCGAACAGGCCGAGAAGCGTCGAAATGAGCGACTCGATCTCCTTCTCCTGAATATTCGCTGAGCGCTCGAGCATGCCTTCCAGATTGCCGCTCGATTCGCCACTGGCCCAGCCAGGCTCAGGGTCAGCGGAGGGAAATAGCCGGTCTTCTCCAGCGCCCGTGTGCAGGCTACTGCCCTCACGAACACGTAGCGAGGCCTCTTCGACTGCAGCGCGCATCGGCAGGTTGGTGACTACCTGGGAGGCGATTCGCAGTGCATCCAGAATCGGTACGCTGCTCGCTGCCATCATGCTCAGGCCGCGGGAGAAACGTGCCGCATTGGCGCTGCGTGTCAGCCTGCCGAGCAGGGGGATGTGCAGGATGATCTTTGTGCCAGGCGAGACGCGCGGCGGGGCGTTTCAGGGTTATGTTGACCAGCCAGTCCAAGCAGTAACAGCAGCACCAGAATGGTGAGTCCATGGTCGCGGAAGATGTCACTGGTGGCGATCAGGAGCTTGGTGATCAGCGGCAGTTCCTGGGCCATATTGTCGAACATGCGGGTGACTTGAGGCACGATGTAGGTGAGCAGACCGGCGACGATCAACACTGCGACGATGGTGAGCAGGGCTGGGTAGAAGAGCGCTAGAACGGTCTTTTGATGCATCTGCTGGCGCATCTCTGTGTAGTCGGCCAGACGCTCTAGCACCAGGTCGAGATGCCCCGACTCCTCACCGGAGGGCGACGGTGCGAATATAGAGTTCCGGAAAGATGCGCGGGAATTCACTGAGGCCGTCGGCGAGGCTTCTGCCTTCTAGTACCTTGGCCCGGACCGCGAGCAGAATGTGCGAGATATGGCGTTTCTCCGACTGTTTGGAGACCGTCTTCAATACCTGTTCAACCGGCAGGGGCCGCTCTCAGCAGTGTCGCCATCTGCCGCGTCAACAGTGCCAGCTCCATCGGGCTGATGCCCCGCTGCCAGGGTAAAACGACGGCTCTGGGTGGCACTGGCACTGGCGCTGGCGGTGCTGACAGAGAGCGGGGTGAGGCCGCTCTCGCGTAGTTGCTGGCGGATCTGGCGCTGGGCTATCGCCCTCCAGCATTCCCCGTTTCTCTTTTCCGGATCCATCGAGGGCTATGAATTCAAAGGCATCCAAGATCAGCTCTCCTGGGTGACGCGGATGATCTCGTCGATAGTGGTATCACCTTCGAGTACCCTCCGCATGCCGTCCTGACGGATGCTGGAGCAGGATTTTCGTACGTGCTCGAGCATCTCCTGTTCGCCTTCCCCCTTGTGGATCAGGTGGCGCAGGGTCTCGTCAACCAAGATTAACTCGTAGATGCCGGTGCGCCCCAGATAGCCCTGATTGCGGCAGTGCTCGCAGCCTTCGGCAGTATAGATGGTCGCCTCCTGATCGTCGCTCAGACCGAGCAACTTCCGCTCCTGCTGCGTCGGGGTGCCAGGTTTCTTGCAGTGCAGGCAGAGGGTGCGGACCAGCCGCTGCGAAAGTACTGCCAGTAGGCTGGAGGAGAGCAGAAAGGGCTCCACGCCCATGTCACGTAGCCGGGCGATGCTGCCGATGGCAGTGTTGGTGTGCAGGCTCGACATCACCATGTGACCGGTGAGACTCGCCTGCACTGCAATCTGCGCGGTCTCCAGATCGCGGATCTCACCCACCATCACCACATCGGGGTCCTGGGCGCAGAATGGCGCGCAGCCCGCGGGCGAAGGTCAGGTCGACCTTGGTATTGACCTGGGTCTGACCGATGCCATCGAGATTGTACTCGATCGGGTCTTCCACGGTGACGATGTTGCGGGTCTGGGTGTTGAGCCGAGTCAGGGCCGCATACAGGGTGGTGGTTTTACCGGAACCGGTCGGTCCGGTGACCAGGAAGATGCCATGGGGGCGCTTGATTACATCCGGGTCGATCTGCTGCAGCATGGCGGATTGCATGCCTAGCTGGCTGAGATCGAGTTTGCCTGGCCTGTTTGTCGAGCAGACGCAACACCACTCGTTCGCCATAGCTGGAGGGCAGGGTGGAGACGCGCACGTCCACCGGACGGTTGCCGACCTTGAGGGAGATGCGGCCATCCTGAGGCACGCGCTTCTCGGCGATATCGAGTTGTGCCATGACCTTGATGCGGGAGATCAGATAGGGGGCGACATTGCGCGGAGGATGCAGCACTTCGCGCAGTAGCCCGTCGACGCGGAAACGCACCACCAGGCGGTGCTCGTAGGGTTCGATATGGATATCCGACGCCTCCTCCCTTGATCGCCTCGGTGAATAGCGCGTTGATCAAGGGCGAATTCGTT
>AASF01002154.1 GCA_000168735.1 Candidatus Endoriftia persephone str. Hot96_1+Hot96_2
GATCCACATAGGGATGAACTTTTTGATCTGACTGATTATGCCTGCAACGCAATTGCAATGAATCTATTGCCAATCAACTACTCATTTACCGCAGGCCTCTATCTCAAGTTCCTATACGATATTAAGTTTGATCCCGATAAAGATATCCCACCAGTTAAAACAGAGCCAGTCCCTCACTACTTGGTTGACTTAAAACTTTATAAAATCACCGTGCATAATGATAAAGACAATTGGGGCAGCGGCCGAGATATTTATTAAAACTAAATATGGCTCTAGTCTTGAAACATATGGCCAGTATAATGTGGATAGTGGTGATTCAAAAAATATAAACATCCAATTGCCAAACCGGATATTTAAAGCTGGGGACACGCTGACTGGTGCTTTTGAAATCTATGATGATGACACAACGACCACTGAAAGTATGGGCGCGGTTACGCTTCATGAGCCAGAGACATTTTGGCTTAGTGGGATTGGAGAAGAGTTCACGTTTTCTAGGAAATCAGATAACGGCGCCTGTACACTCCATTTTAAAATAAAATTATTTGAGATCCCTGAAGAAGAGAACAGAAGATATTCAGAAATAGAGAACAGTCTTTTTGAAGTTAGTGCCTATTTAAAAAAGATCAAGATCCATGATGATGAAGATTGGGCGGCTGATGGAGAGATTAACATTGAGGTAGACTTTGAAAATCATAAAAAACAGTTTGGCACCTATTCATTAGGTGATGGAGATAGCAAGACTATTAACGAGCTTATTACTAGCAAAATACTGCCTGGGACAGAAGATATAAACCTGAAAATTACAGTGTTTGATGAAGATGTTACTGAAAATGAAAGCTTAGGTAAAATTGATCTCGACATTGCCAGTACAGAATGGATCGACTTTAATGGCTCTTAAACTATTACCAATAAATCCACAAATGGCGACTGCACTGTTACAGTAGAGATTAATGTCAATAAAATTGAATTTTCCTATGAGAAAGAAAACTTTCAAGAATTTATAGAACAAACACAATTGGATTCAGACTCACTAAAAAAAGCGATGTTTCCAATTGAGGTTATCGAAGAGATATTTCCACCATTGGTATTTAGTGGTAAGCGCTACACCAAACTCCACCACAAACACTGCCACCACGTAAAACGGATTAAAAAAGGCAACAAACAGAAAGTTTACATGTTCATGGAAGAACTGCCCAGGCGAACTGAGCAATTACGTGAAGATATCAGAGCGAACAACTCACTCCCCCACCTGAATCTGCTAAGGAAATTTGAAAATCATAGGATATGTAAAACTTGTGAAAAACTACAACAAAAAGAGAAAAAATATTAAGTATGACTCACGCAGGGTCATTCTCTACGGGATAGCGGGGCTATTGGAGCATCAGATACAGGCCCACTATATAAAAAAACTGGCGCCCTACCCGTATAATGAGATCGGAATGTTCATCTCATTTGTTGATGCCATTGACATTACCGGCAAGACGACTACTGCCGATGCTTTGCTCACCCAGCGTACTCTGGTCAGTTAACTGCCCAAACAGCGTTCTGATCACTGTCTGTTCATCTTTAGAAGCAACCAGCCGTCACTGCTGACCGGTATCCGTCTAGGGAAACTAAGGTTTATGCCATGAATATCTTCAAAACGAAACCTGTGGATAAGGATTCCGGCCAGTAGGTTAGCGTGCTGGATTCTTGACCAGTGCAGGTGTTACTGCTGTTTGAACACTTCCCCAAAAACTGGATGATCGTTGCTCAATCAACGATGTGATGCTTGCCAATGATGTATACGGTAGAGGCCTGAGGACCTTCATCCCCGGCCTCTTCCACATACCTCACATCATTGCCAATCGCCAGGGAATCAAAATCTGCATCCACAACGCTGTTGGCGATGAAAATAGATCTCTTTTCCATCTGATGACTCGATCTTGCCAAAATCTTCCAGCGGTACCAGTTTGGATATCCTGCCATGTAGCGGAGGCTCGTGTCTTTTGACCTTATTGCGCTGTTTTCTGGCATAGTCCTGAAGTTGTCCGTCGAGCGGCATCGAAGGCATCACGAATTGCCACATAAGCATCTTCGTGAGCATGATGTTCCTTGGGCGCGCGACTGGCTACCAATTCACCATCCGGCACGGTTAAATCCACCCTGACGTAATACAGCTTGCCTTTATGATGGTGCCCATGTGGCACTTCCAGCACAACACGACATGCCATGATGTGATCATAAAACTGGTCTAACTTGGCGGCCTTTTCTCGAATATATGCTTCCACCGCATCAGAATGAGGAATATCACGGAAGGTGATTTGCAATGGCTGTTTCATGATGACGTCTACCCCCACATTTGACTGCCCATATTTAGTTTCATGATAACGATTTCCGTCAACTCAAGGTCGGTATTATCCACGTTACCTGATAAGCCGAATAATAGTTGAGCACATATCAATTACCGTCCGAGCATTACTTCCTCGCAGGGGCAAGATTATGAAAACTATTGAGAAAAACAAACACTTGCAAGACAATCCAATATATCGTAATTTTTCGCGAAAATTCTGGCTCAATAAGATAGTGCATTACACTTGGTCTTTTCCATTAAGGCTCATAGGCAATATAATTAACTCGTTAAAAACGCAGCATATTGCGTGTGTTTGTCCTGCCCTTCCGATAGATACCCAATCGTGCTGACCATATTTCAAAATCCTGCTTACCTTCCTGTAGTACTTCGTGTACCCCTGTTACCAAAGCGCCACCAGGTTTTAACCTGTCCCACATCCGGTCCCTGATTATTGTCTGGAGTTCAGGATCAAAATAGGTAAAGACCAGATTGCGACATAAAATTAAATCAAATGGGCCATCGGGTAAGGCTTCACGGATATCCTCGCATTGAAAATCCACGCTTCGCTTATAGACAGGATCCAGACAGTACACCCCGGCAGTATCGAGGAATGCGGTTTCCGCGCCAGGCCGCAGGAAGATTCTTCACGCTGCTAAAAGTATAGCAGGCCTGCTCCGCCCGTTTGAGTAATACGGAATCAGTATCGGTTGCCAGGATATGCATGCGCAGCCCGTGGGAATCGCAATTGAAGGGATAAATCCCATACCAGCATCAACGTGTAGGGTTCTTCACCCGAGGCGCAACCGGCGCTCCAGATGTGAAGCACGTCTTCATCGCAGGAAAGTGCCTGCCCTGCAAGAACCGGGAGAACTTCCAGCTCAAGCAAGCTGAAAACCATCTTGTCCCGATAGAAGCGGGAAATAGTTACTCGACATAATTCGTCAAGTTTCTGCCACTCCTCGGGATGTTTCCGCAAATACTCCTGATAAGTAGAGATGCTTTCAAACTGCAACTGATTGATCCGCCGCTGAACACGTTTGCACACACGGCTGCGTATTTTGCGAAACCCTGCCCAGCGCATATGCAGACGGGGGAGTGCCCACTGCAGAAATTCCACGCACTCACTATCTTTCATACTATAAACAGTAGTGCCGGTACGACATACCAGCAAGTAATGAGCAACGCAGGTTGTTTTTTTATATCCTGCTTGCAATTGCTGTTACATCATTGCACGCTGGAATTAAGTAACGTGTGTTCGTAACTCGGGGGGCGACGAGGCTATCCGAATGCCAAGGACAATGCGCTGTGAACTGATCTCATGGTCAGAGGTACAACGACTATGCCAACGACTGGCGACTTTAATCAGGGAATCTGGCTACCGGCCAGATATTGTAATCGCTATCGGACGCGGCGGTTATGTGCCAGCCAGGCTGGTGTGCGATTACCTGGATATCATGGCGCTAACCAGTATCAAGGTTGAACACTACCTGTCTGGTTCTGACAAACAGAAACAAGCCATTATCCGCTATCCGCTTCATACCGACATCAAGCGCCAGCGTGTCTTGCTCGTTGATGATGTCAATGACAGTGGCGATACCCTGCAAGTTGCCACCAAGCATTTACAAACATTCCAACCCGATGAATTTCGTACTGCCGTAATGCATCATAAAATCACTACTACCTCTGCTGTGGATTACTACGCCAGAAAGGTTATTAAATGGCGCTGGTTGATCTATCCATGGGCGATGATCGAAGACATTGGCGAATTTCTACGACGCCTGTCGCCACCACCTCGGACGCTGATGGAGGCCCAGAAGCGCCTTGCAGAGCAGTTCGGCATTGAAATATCGCAACAACGCCTTAAAGTTATTTATGAGATGGTGACGTCAGAACCGAATGGCAATTGCTCAAGCTGAATGTCACGCATTAGTCGCCTTATTCGTCATTCCGGCCTCCTCTTCGATCACGGCGATAAAATGCATCTCTCCCTCCGGACAGCTACTTTCCCAGAACACTCTCCTGACGCGCCCTGCCCTGCAGCAGGCGAACTCGCAGACGGCGTGCGGCAGCGCGATCCAGCGAGTCAGCCAGCAACACCAGCGACCGGCGGCGTGGCACTCCCACACAGCGAAAGTGCAGCACTACCAACCAGGGTTTGACGAAACTGGAAGGGAGCAGTTCTGCCTCGGTCGAACTGCCATCACGCAGCTGCAGGCGCCACTTTCCATCCGATATCCACCTAGCCTCGCGGATCGAGGCAGCGCCTCTGTGAAAGATGTGGCGCCTGGTCTCGATCACAAATGAGAGCGCCAGCATCCCCAACATCAGCAGCTTCAGCCAGAGTGTAACTTCGATCAGCAGCAACACAGCCCAGGTTGCGACCAGATGCGCTGGTCACCACCCAAACACCCAGGGTGAGAGAGAGTCTGGGACTAATTTGGATCGCTTCAGTGGTTCTCTGCATCCTGCTGGCTTCCCTGCCGAAGAAAACTGATGATCGACACAAGCTCTTCGGGAATCCCATCCCCTCCCTGGAGCAACCAGGCCTGCAGCCGACTGATCGGGGTGGCGCAACAGCCGGTCAAAGCCATCGAGTTGCGCTTGATCCAGTTGCCGGTAATGCTGATCCAGAAACCCCATCAGCAGCAGGTCGAGTTCCAGCATGCCGCGCCGACACTGCCAACGCAGACGATTGAACTCTGCACTATCGTCCATCGCTCCCCTCTTCCCCGTTATGTGGCGGCAACTCCCGGCCAAATCGGGTTAAAAAACGGCCTGCCTCAGGCATTCGGCAGCGCGACTATCCGCCGCCCTGCAACTGCATTCTCAATGCCTGCTGCCAAACAGACTCATCAGGGGATGCTGGATAGTGGATGCTCAAACAATCAGAGATATCTGCCTGCTGTATGCTCATCCCTGCGTCTGACTGCGTGTCGCGGAACAGATCCTCAAACGGATCCTCTTCCTCTGCTTGTTCCGGCAGCATAGACGGTCTGGGCGAAGACGGTGCTGAGGATTTAAACCGCTTTCGCTCAGCAGTGCTCCCACCCGCTCATCACAGCTGATTCTGTCTCTGCGGGAACAAGATCTAGCGCCTCCTGCAGTGGTGCTTGATCCGACGAGACTTCAGGATCAGCCCAAGACTGAGCATCACCACCGCCGCGGGTGGCTAGCCCACCCATGAGCAACGGGCGTCTGTGTCTGGCCACCACTCGATGCGCATGTGCACGAATCATTCGGTCGAGCTGTTCTGGCGGCTCCTCCCGACTGCCTGCACGATAGAGCTGCGAGATCCGTGCATCGTGCCACTCTTCATTATGCGTACTCATCGCACCCCTCGCAGGCCGGCGCGTAACCGACGCAGAGCGGTAGCGCAGCCGACTCTTCACTGTCTCCCGACCGGTTCCAGTGACTATGGCGATCTGCTGCCAGGCTTAGCCCCGCCTCCTCTTTCAGCAGAAAGGCGCTGCGCTGCGTCTCACTCAGCCCTCCCAACAACGTGAACAGGCGCTCCACGCATTGGCGGATCAACAGCCAGCCGTCAGGCCAGCGCTGATCGAGCGTTACCACTTCATCTGTCGACTCAAACGACTCAGCGGGCCGCCCGGGCTGCGCCAATGATCGACCAAGCGATTGTGGGCGATGCGATAGAACCAGGGACTAAACCCCTGCTCGCTGCGCCACTGATTACGGGCATCGATCACCCGCAGCCAGATATCCTGATAGAGCTCTTCACTGCTGGATGCATCTCCGCCCCTGTCAGTTGCAGATAGCGAAACAGTGGTCTGCGATAGCGAGCATAGAGCGCGCTCGAAGGCTGCTGTATCTCCGGCGCAGTAGCGCTGCATCAGGTTTTCATCGCTGGGATCA
>AASF01002153.1 GCA_000168735.1 Candidatus Endoriftia persephone str. Hot96_1+Hot96_2
CAGAAATCGGCAAAACAAATGGTGCACCATCAGCTGCCGCGCCTGAGCAGATCCAAGACAGCAGACGAACCGGCGAATAGCCCGGCTAAACAGGCCGTGACTGCAAGTACGACTGTAACTACGACCGCTGCAGTCAGTGCCGAGGCAACCGTTGATAAAGCAAACTCTGAGCCCCAACAAGTAGAGCCTGAAGTTGCTGCGGCTGCTGGCGAGCAACAGACTACTGCAGCGCCTGCTAGTACAGCTGTGACTGCCGCCGCTGCGGTCAGTGTCGAGGCAGCCTCTGATGAAGCAAGCCCCGAGCCCCAACCAAGCGGAGCCTGAAGCTGCCTCCAGTACTGATACCAGGGAGTGCTGAGGCACCAGCACAAAGCGCGGAGTGCGGCGACTCCAGCTTCTGCAACCGCTTTCCAGCAATCCAGTTGTATGCAATGCAGGCAGAACAGGCCGCTGCGAGAGAGCAGCAGAGTCAGCAGCGGGTCGAATCGGTTGCAAAGATCATGGAGGAATTTGATGACTTGCGTAACGCGGCCGACACCGAAATAAAGGCAATGAGAGATCTGATGCAGGCAGAAAAGGATCTGAGGGATGCAATGAAACCGGCGCAGCGCCCGGTTTATCCGCGGCCTTATCCTTGGCTACTATCCCTATTACCAGTACCCGTCCTATCGTACCTTCCGTTATCCAGCCTACTGATGTAACCCAACCCCATATGGATAGAGATGTCTATCCATATGGGCCCTTCGGTTCCGCATCTGTCCAGAAAACCATACATAAAGCACAATTCCTATCTTATCTTCAGAACTGGTCCACAAAAAAAGTGTTTAGAGAAGCGATTGCCTGATTGATTTTGTGGGGATAATCCGTCTACATTGACCCTTATATAAATTAGGGTTGATCAGCCATGGATTATCTCGCCCAGCACCCAATGGAATACAAAATCAGACGGGACATGCGGATACAGAGGCACCTAACTCGCTGCGATGCGCTTCGCCTATATCGGCGTAACGCTCTTTTTTTGTCATTTCACTTACGTGGAATCTACTCGTTACTCCGAATAGCGCGGCTTTTATCTCTTCTGCTAATCACACTTCACCTGCTTGTTGGTGGAGCATTCATTGGTGCTATCCATCACTTTCGAAAAAAACTCCTCTATGAATTTCGCTTACGGAGAAGTTATGAAACTGCGCTTCATGCGGAGGAGGAGTATCTGCACCAAATCCTCGATCATGTTGCTGATGGGGTTGCGGTCTTTGATGTGCAAGGTGTTCCTTTATACCTAAATGCCACTGCCTATCATCTATTTCAATCAGCTTCTCCAAAACCTCAACTATCAATCCCTGAAATAAAAAATAAAGTTTTCAATGCACAAGGGAAAAGAGCTCTAAAGAACAGTGAGTTACCGCAGATACTTGCGCTGAATGGCAAAAGAGTGCAGGGACTGGAACTTTCTCTCTACGACCTAGATACCAACCAACGTATCTCACTTCTGGCAAACAGCCAGCCTTTGATGGGTAATGATGGTCATTTAGAGGCGGTTGTAGTCACCTATCATGACATCACCGCAAACAAGCGGGCAGAATCTGAACTTCGGCTGGCAGCCTGCCGCATTTGAAGTGCCGGAAAGTATGTTCATCACCAACCACTCTGGAATAATTCAGCATGTAAACCAAGAATTTTCCACCATGACAGGATACAAGCCTGATGAATTGGTTGGAAGCGATTCGGAGATCCTTGCTTCTGAGCATCATTCCAATGATTTCTACGTTGAAATGATGAAGACGTTGGAATCTGCAGGCAGATGGGAAGGCGAACTTTGGTGTAAAAGAAAGGATCAAAAGCAGCAACCTCTGTGGGCCAAGATTACCTCAATCCAAACTGGAACAAACCAAAAAAGGATAAAGAGTCGTACTACCTAGTCAGTATGGTCGACTTGAACACGCAATATCGCAAGCAGAATGAGATGATAGCCCGTGCTTATCATGATGAGACCACAGGGCTTGCCAAACAGAACACTGCTTCTGGATCGACTCGATCAATCTCTAGCACGATCAGCACGAAGCCGGGGTGCTGGGAGCAGTTCTTTCCGTTGAGATTGATCACTTTGTAAATGTTAATCAGACTCTTGGGCATTTGATTGCAGATCGATTACTCAAGGAATTGGCCGAACGCTTAAAGCGCAATGTCCGAAGAGACGATACTCTGGCAAGGTCTGGCGACGGCCAGTTTACTTTGATTCTTAATGAAGTCGCTTCAAACCAAGATATTGCAACCCAATCCGCGATCGCAATCGCTGAGAAATTTAAAGCCAGAATATCCCGACCATTCCATATCTTTGACCATGAAGTACATGGTCACCAGTAGCATCGCAATATCCACTTTCGATGGAAAAAATATAACGACTGAAAGTGTCATCAATCAGCTTGATACAACAAGGAAAGCCGCGAAAGAGGAGGGGATAAATAGTATTCGCTGTTTCCATCCCGAAATGCTGTCAAAGGTTAAGCGGCAACTTTCTATCGAAAATGATATGCGAATTGCGTTGCAGCGAGATCAATTCTCCCTTTTCTTCCAACCAAAGATCAATGTTAAGAATGGACAATTGAGTGGTGCGGAGGCATTGATACGCTGGAAGCACCCCCAGCAAGGCTATATCGATCCCAGCTATTTCATCCCGATTGCTGAAGAAAATGGATTAATTGAGCAGCTGGGTGAGTTTGTTCTTAGAGAAGTCTGCTGCAGAATCAGCATTTGGCAGCAGTCTGGATTGCGAGTAATCCCCATTTCGATCAATATCTCAGCGGTCCAAATCCGTCATGATAAATTCATCAACAGCGTGAATTCTATCCTGAAAGAGACCGGCGTTAACCCACGCTACCTAGAGTTTGAAATAACAGAATCCGCATTGGAGCAGAATTTTTTACAAATCAAACGCACCATTCACAGCCTGAAAGACCAGGGCATCATTATCTCAATTGATGATTTTGGTACAGGCTATTCAAACCTTTCTTACCTTAACGAAATTGTGATCGACCGCCTAAAAATTGATCAGTCATTTATCTACAAACTTACCGAACAGAAATGTAAGTCTCCGGTGGCTGAAACCATCATCTGCCCTAGCACACAATTTTGGCATGACAACAGTAGGTGAAGGCGTCGAAACCAAGGCTCAATTTGACTTTCTTAGGGAACTTGGCTGCGATGAGGCTCAAGGTTATTTCTTCTGTAAACCGGTATCTATAAATATCTTCAGCGATTTGCTGAAAAACCCCCAGGTGAATAGGGCCTCTTAAGTCAGTTGTTGGAGATAATCCAAACTATGTAAGGTAAATACAATATTTAACATAATATACATTATGCTCACACTTTAGGGGCTACGACGCGCCTCGCTTCGCTCTCCATGGTGCGCATGCATCGATCGAGCGGCGGGTACAAAAGCGTTTCGAGGCTGAGCAGCCCAAGTATGAGGACGGCGCAAGGAACAGGAGTCAAAGGCAGAACTGGGGGAGTTACCCCATGTCTTCACGTAATGCTTTACTCAGAGGAAAATCTGGTGTATCGTTCGCGCTCTTGAAAATTCAGGCCCTTCGAAGAGCCTGGATTAGATCGGGTCGTTAGCTCAGTTGGTAGAGCATCTGACTTTTAATCAGGTGGTCGCAGGTTCGATCCCTGCACGACCCACCATCTGCTGATCAAAGGGTTGCTTCAGATACAATCCTTTGATCGTCAACGAATACTCCGATCGCTGCTACTTCATCAGTTCAACTTTTATGCCTTGGTGTATCTAGGTGCTCGGCGCGCTCCCGGAACATAGCGTTGGAAGCTTGGCTGAGTCCGATATTTTTCCTGCAAAACATAGTCAATTGCAGCGCTGAGTGTGGAAGGTCTTCAAGAATGCCTCGGTTCGGAAAACTTCATCTCCCTGCCCATTAAAAAAGACCATTGCAGGAAAATAGTAAAGATTCAGCGCATCGACCCATTCTGTCGCTGGAACCTGCTGTCCATCCGGTGTTGTGAGCTTCTTCTTAGACCAAGCATCGACCAAGGCAATGTCAAAACCCTTTCAGGCTTTTTCTGACTGCTTTATCGCTCAGAATAGAATCGTGAAGCTCATCGCAGGCCACGCACTGTTTCTGCTCTATGCAGGACCAATAATGGCTTGTCTGGTGTCCCTTGTCTTGCTTCTGAGATCCAGTGGGTATTTCAAATAACTCTCTTCCTGATGTAGCGTTCCACTACTCGGTACTGGTGCGACATCGGCCAGATAGTGTTTGAAGCTTTGTTTCTGCTCCAGATGAGAAGCAACGTAATCCGAGAGCAGTCTCAAACAGCATGGGGTGGATAGTAGCCATTGATTCGTAGCACCACCCTGCCCTGTTCATCGAGAAATAGCAGGGTGGGCGTATACATGACCTTTAGTTTGGAAGCAATTGCCTTTTCTGTCGTGGCATCGCCCTGCAGATCGGTCATCGCCCTGTCTTTCCACATGTTGATCGCCACCACATGAAAGCCCTGCTGTATCCTCTCGACGGTCGATCTCAGTGAAAAGTTCTCATTGAGCAGCTTGGCGCAATAGTGGGCAGCCATCCCTGGTGGAAATAGAGCAGCAGACGCTTACCCTCCCCGGCCGCCGCCTCTACGTCCTCCTGCAGATCGAGAAATGATTGCTTAAACCAGTCCGGTTTTTCGTGATATCCAGGATTGACAAGACCGGCACCCAGCTTGCTGTCGCCTTCAGCTGCATGGCAGGCGATAGAAATTGATAGCAGCCCTATGGCAGGAAGCAACCAGGACAATTTCATTTCTCCTCCTTCGGCATCATGGCCCGACTTGTTCAGTCACGACTCATTGTTATTTCATAACTCTATCCACACTAGCAGATTTTCATTCGGTACTCGCTCATGAGAGATGCAACAGACCTGCATACTTCCGAAAAACTGTGTCGTATTTTCGACGCAGCAAGACAAAAAAATATATTACTGATTGATTTAAAAGGAAAAATATTTTTGGCACGCAATTCGCAAAGTTAGTGTGGTCAATAACAATTTTAGGGCCAGAAAAATGACGGGCTTCCCTGCAAAGCATCGAAAATCGCTCACGGCACCTCCAATTTGAGCATATTTCAGACACCAATCCCGCAGTCATCAAATGGGGGCGCCAAACTCTCGACACTGCTCGAGCTTACAACCCGGCTGCAGAGTACATTGGAGCTTGAGAGCATCATCGAGCTGTTTGTCGCAGACATCAGCAAAGAGTTCCGGCACGATGGGATTGAGTACATCTCTCCTGATCAGGAGTTGACGCTGACACTGGGTGTAAACACTACTCACTCCACCAGTTATGAATTAAAGGTTCTGGAGCAGCCGCTGGGTGTTCTTCGTTTCTGCCGCAACCACCCATTTGACGATGATGAACTGAAGCTCCTTGAGCACTATCTGACCATTCTGCTTTATCCGCTGCGCAACGCACTCCTCTACCGTTCCGCCATCAACTCAGCCTTTATCGATGCTCTTACCGGAGTGAAAAACCGCGCAGCGTTTGTCAGCAACTTTAATCGGGAGCTTGATCTGGCAAGCCGAAACGGCACAGAGCTTTCCATTATTATGCTCGATGTGGACTACTTCAAGCGGATCAATGACAAGTATGGTCACACCGTAGGAGACATGGTGTTGAAGAACATCGCACTTGCAGTCGAAGCTAGCGTCCGCAGCAGTGACGCCCTCTATCGCTACGGCGGTGAAGAGTTTGTCATTACCCTCAGTGGAACCTGTGCAGAGGGTGCATACCAACTGGCCGAACGGATTCGCAAGAATGTCGAGGCACTGAGTTTCAGCAGTCCAAAAGGCCTGCAGGCACGTCTCAGCTTGGGGGTCGCAACCCTGCAGAAGAATGAGTCTGGTGAGACGTTGTTCAAACGGGCGGATGCTGCGCTCTATTGCGCCAAAGGACAGGGACGCAACCAGACCTACCGTGCCGAGTGAATCTCAGGCCAAGGCGTGCTGCTGAACAGCCCAGTCGCACTCCCGTGCAAGACAGCAGACTGTGCAGTCAGGCTGTTTTCGACAGGCCTCTTTGGCATGGCGCACAATCAGCGCATGGTATTCGTTGAAGAGCTCCGGATCGGGCCCCAGTGCCCGTTCAAATGCCAGACGCAGTGCCTCATAAGCTAAGTGCGTCGGGACCATGCCAAGGCGAGAAAAGATGCGCCGTGTATAGGCATCGATGACAAATACCGGCCGCTCAAAGGCATAGAGCAGGATGTCGTCAGCGGTCTCTGGTCCAATTCCGTTGACCGAAAGGAAGGCCCTGCGCAGCGCCTTATCAGAGAGCGGCTGCAGCTGCCCAGCGTGCGCGCACAAAAAACTACAGAGATGTTTCAGGCGCCTTGCCTTAACGTTGATAGTTACCTGCAGGTCGGATCAGCTGCGCCAGCTCATGCCGGCGGCATCCGGTCGATCTGATGAAGATCAAGTGCATCGATCGCCTTTAGGTTCTGGATCGCCCGCTCGACATTGGACCAGGCGGCATTCTGCGTCAAAACCGCACCCGACCATCACCTCGAAGGCGCTAATCTGCCGGCCACCAGTGCTGCGGCCCATAGCACTGCAACAGCTGGCTATAAACAGTCCGCAGACGTCTGCCATCAAGTCTTAACGGGGATTCCCTTGAGCGTCGCCCATGGATTGTTCGCGGAGCTGCCCGACGCTTTTGGCCCTCTGGCCCTGCTTGCGCGGCGCCTGTTGTCGATCCGACCTGTAATGCTTTGCTCTGGCTGGTGGCTGACGTTTTTCCGGTGGTAGCCCAGAGATCTCCAGCAATTGGTTGACCTCAGTGTGCGTCAATGCGCGCCACCTGCCGACCTTCAGGGCGCTCTCCAGGATCACGCTGCCGTAGCGTACCCGTTTGAGGCGACTCACCTGCACACCAATCGCCTCCCACAGACGCCGCACCTCCCGTTGGCGCCCCTCCATGATTACGACATGGAACCAGCGGTTGATCCCTTCGCCACCGGATTCGACAATCTCCTCGAAGCGGGCCGGACCATCCTCCAGCTCGACACCGTGGGTCAGTTGCTTTAACTGCTCCTCACTGACACTGCCCCATCACCCGTACGGCATACTCCCTTTCCACCTGGCGGCTGGGGTGCATCAATGCTATTAGCCAATTCGCCACTCAGTGGTGAGCACGCAGCAAGCCAGAGGTATTCAGGTCGAGCCGTCCCACCGGGATCAAGGGCGAATTCGTTA
>AASF01002152.1 GCA_000168735.1 Candidatus Endoriftia persephone str. Hot96_1+Hot96_2
GGGACGCCAACCACTACTGCCAACCAGGGCCACTACCTCACCCGGCTCGACCCATTCCCCGGTTTCTTTAAACAGGCTCTGATTATAGCCATAGAGGCTCATATAACCGTCGCCGTGGTCGAGAATCAGCAAGCAGGCCAAAACCACGCATCCAGTCGGCGAAGGCGACCCGGCCACGATGTACCGCCTTC
This sequence comes from Candidatus Endoriftia persephone str. Hot96_1+Hot96_2, assembly GCA_000168735.1. Lineage (GTDB taxonomy): Bacteria > Pseudomonadota > Gammaproteobacteria > Chromatiales > Chromatiaceae > Endoriftia > Endoriftia persephonae. The sequence continues at coordinate 192 of AASF01002152.1, forward strand.
ACCTCGCCCCCTTCCGGGGCGGCAATCACCACCCCATCCCACTGCAGCTCACCCACATTCCGCGGCGAACCGAAACCTGCCGTGAGTCGTCCGCGCGACGGCCACTGCAGTTTGCCTTTGCGGACGCTAAAGGGTTTCTGCTGCATCGGATCGACCGGAATGTCCCGCCAGTGCCTGCTGCAGGCTGGAGAGCAGCGAGCTGAGCTGAGTTTCATCCTCCTGCAGTTGCGACAGCTCCACCACCTTGCTGGCGAGCTGTCTGTTGAGAGAGGCAAATGAGCTGCTCGCGGTCCCGTTTCGCCAGTTCAAGCCGATTGTTGTTCCGTGTTTGCTTTGGCCTGCAACTGCAGCAACCGCTGCTCCTCCTGGACGATCTCCTGCTCAATCAGATTGAGCCGTTGCAGCACCTCGTGGATCTCTGCCATCTGTTTAACGGCGCGCGGCATTGAGATAATCTGTAATACACCATCACCCGACTGACCACGGCTGGATCCTGCTGACTCAGGAGGATCTTGATCTTCTCCTGGCGTCCCAGTGGGCGTAGGCAGAGCGGATCTGTCGCTCCACGCTCTGGCGGTGTTTGTCGAGCTGCAGGCGGGCATCGGCGCGTTGGCGCTCCAGCTTGCCCATCCGCCGCTGCTGACGTTTCAGGCCAACCTCGATGACTCTGACCCGACGCGCCAGGGCACCTGATGTGCTGATCGGTCTCGCGCAGGGCGATGTTCTGCTGCTGCTGTCGGCCCTTAGTCTGCTCCAGTTTCGACTGCAGCTCTTTGATGCGCGATTTGATCAGCTGCAGCTCCTCGGTTTTTTCCTGATAGTCGGGCTGTGCAGCCGACAGTGGCATGCCGCAGGCCAGCCCCAATCCGACTAGCAGCAACCAAGCCAAGCGCGCCAGCTCCGGTCTCATCCCCACTACTCGGCTTCAAACCGCACCAGGGGATGCCCATTCATCTCCGTCGGCTGCTCCACCGCCATCAACTTCAGCATGGTTGGCGCGATGTCACAGAGCGCGCCGCTCTCTTCCAGCTCCGCCTCACGTCCGACATAGACCAGCGGCACCGGATTGGTGGTGTGGGCAGTATGCGGCTGGTGGTGGTCGAAATCCTCCATCTGCTCTGCATTGCCGTGGTCGGCGGTGATCAGCATCTCGCCACCAGCCCGGTGCAGGGGCTTTCTGCACTCGTCCCAGGCAGTGGTCAATGGTTTCAATCGCCTGCATCGCGGCCTCCATCTTGCCGGTGTGCCCGACCATGTCAGTATTGGCATAGTTGCAGATGATGGCGTCGTATTTGCCGCCTTCGATCGCCTCCACCAGGTGGTCGAGTCACCTCCTCGGCGCTCATCTCCGGACACAGGTCGTAGGTCGCCACCTGCGGCGAGGGCACCAGGATACGATCCTCTCCCTCGAACGGCTCCTCCCGCCCACCGTTGAAAAAGAAGGTGACATGGGCATATTTTTCGGTCTCAGCGAGGCTGCAGGCTGGCGCATACCTAGGCGCGCCATATATTCGCCGAAGACATTGTTCAGGCGCTCCGGCGCGGAAGGCCACCGGAATATCGAACTTCTTGTTGTATTGGGTGAGGCTGACAAAGGAGTGGATCTTCGGCCGGCTTTTGCGTTCGAAACCGTCGAAATCATCATCGATAAAGGCCTGTGTCAGCTGACGCGCCCGGTCGGAACGGTAGTTGACGAAGATCACCACATCGCCATCTTCGATCTTTACCGGGGTGCCTCCCGGCGGCACGATCGCCGTCGCCTCGACAAACTCATCGGGTTTCCTCCCGCGCATACGGCATCCCGCAGCGCTCGGCAGGCGCTCTCCGCCTGGTGGATCCCCTCACCGCGGGTCAGCAGATCATAGGCGGCCTCGATGCGATCCCAGCGGTGATCCCGGTCCATCGCATAGTAGCGACCAATGATACTGGCGATCGAGCCATGTCCCAGCTCATCGAAACAGTCATTCATCGCCCGAATCGAGGCATTCGCGCTCTTCGGCGGGGTATCCCGGCCATCCAGAAAGGCGTGTACGTAGGTGCGTGTCGCGCCCCGCTCCACCGCCAACCGGGCCATCGCGTGAATGTGCGCCTCGTGGCTGTGCACCCCGCCCGGCGAGAGCAGGCCGAGGATATGCACTGCCTTGCCCTTTTCGACGGCAGCATCCACAGCGCTGGTCAACGTCTGATTGTTGAAAAAGGAGCCGGTCCGGATGGAGCGCCCTACTCGGGTAAACTCTTGATAGACGACCCGCCCGGCACCCAAGTTGAGGTGCCCGACCTCCGAGTTACCCATCTGCCCCGCCGGGCAGGCCAACCGCCGCACCAGAGGTGCGTATCAGGGTGTGGGGATACTCTTTCCAGAGCCTGTCCCAAACCGGTGTCTTTGCCGAGTTTATGGCATTGGCTTCAGTCGCTTCCCGATATCCCCAGCCATCCAGGATGAGGAGAACGACGGGTTTTAGCTTGTCCGTCATGAGCGGCGTTTAACCTCGTTTTGCTTCCCGGGCGCTGATCACCCGTGCTACAGAAAATTCGTTATTAAGGCACTTATTTAGGCGGCATACAACACGCCAATAGAGAGGGGAACTCCATCAAAGCGTGGAATCGGCAAGATCCAGCAGAAAATCTGGGGCTTCTCAAGCCCAACATAAACAGCGTATTATTGTATTAGACAATAATTAAGGCGTAACTCGATGCAACAGAAATTTGGTAAACCGAGCAAACCCGTGTTGGAAGCCGATACCGATGCTGTCGACACTCTGTTCGCCACTGATGACGATGTCGATCGGGCCTCGCGCTCACTCAAGGCCATGTCCCATCCACTGCGGCTAAAGATCCTCTGCACCCTCGGGGACCAAGAGGTCAGCGTGCAGGAGATCGTCGACCAGGTCGGCACCTCGCAGAGCAACATCTCCCAGCACTTAGCGATCCTGCGCGACAAAGGCATTCTCGCCTCGGCGCAAGGACGCCAACCGGGTCTACTACCCGGGTCAGTGACTTCCCGCACGTTGCGGCTGATCGGCATGATGCGGGAAGTTTTCTGCACCCACAGCAGCTAAGGGGTTTCTGGATCCCAACTTGATCGAAACCCATCTCAATAATCCTCCCGGTGCGACTTAACCGGGAGCGACTCCTGTTATACACTGCCGTCACTTTTTCCAAGCGTTTTCTTTCTGAGGCTTTGAATGGATCAACTCATCGAGTTCGTCACCAACCACTGGATGCTGGTACTCCCCTTTCTGCTCGTCAGCGGCCTGCTGGTACACAACCTGCTGCAGGGCGACAAGGGCAGCGTCGATCCGGTTGCCGCCACCGAGATGATCAACCGGGCAGGACGCGCTGGTACTCGACGTGCGTCCCGCCGCTGACTTTCACAAGGGCCATATCATCAACTCTCTCAACATCCCGATGAATGGCTTCAGCAACCAGCTCGCCACCCTCGAAAAACACAAGCAGCGCCCGATCATCATCGGCTGCCGCTCCGGCGCCCAGTCCGCCAGCGCCTGCCAGATCCTGCGCAAACAGGGCTATGAACAGGTCTACAACCTGCGCGGTGGCATCCTTGCCTGGCAAAGCCGCCAATCTGCCGATCACGCGCAAGTAACACAACTTAAAGTAACCAGGGAGCAGTTCCCATGACAGACCAGGAAGCAAACCAGCAGCCACAGCGCGAGCTCTCCCTGCAACGCGTCTACCTCAAAGACACCTCTTTTGAGACCCCAAACTCCCCGGCAATCTTCCAGCAGGAGTGGAAGCCGGAGACCAACATCAACATAAACAGTGAGGTCAACACCCTCACGGATAGGATCCACGAGGTGGTGCTGACTGTCACCGTCACCACCAAGCTGGGTGAGCAGACTGCCTATCTGGCCGAGGTGCAACAGTGCCTGGCATCTTCAGCATCGGTGGCTTTCCTGGATCAGGGAGATGGGCCCGCTGATGGGCTCCTACTGCCCCAACCTGCTCTTCCCCTACGTGCGCGAGGCGATCTCCGACCTGGTCACCAAGGGCAGCTTCCCACAGATGGTGCTGCAACCGATCAACTTCGACGCGCTCTACGCCCAGCACCAGCAGAAGATGGCAGAAGCAGGCGGCGAAGCCACCCACTGAGCTTCAGTGAACCAGGCGCGCAACAAGATCGCCGTACTTGGCGCCGGCTCCTGGGGGAGCGCGCTGGCGATTCTGCTTGCGCAAAACGGCTTTGATGTGCCCCTCTGGGGGCATCTCCCCAGCAGATATCGAACAACTCGCACGGGAGCGCCAGAACCAGCAGTTTCTGCCCGGCATAGAGTTTCCCGACAACCTCCAGCCCACCACCGATCTGGCGCAGTCGCTGGATGGGGCCGACGAGGTGCTGCTGGTGGTGCCGAGCCACGCCTTCAGTGCCGTGCTCAACCAGATCAAACCGCTGCTCGACCCGGCCACCGGCATCTCCTGGGCCACCAAAGGCTTCCAGCCCGGCAGCCAAAAACTGCTGCTCCCAGGTAGCGGCAGAGATACTCCCCGAACACGATCTGGCAGTGCTGTCCGGCCCCACCTTCGCCGGAGAAGTGGCCCGCGGCCTACCCACCGCGATCACCGTAGCCGCCTCCAACCCAGCCCACGCCGAACGGCTTGCGGCCTACCTGCACGCCCCCTGGTTCCGCGCCTACACCAGCGACGACATGATTGGCGTACAGATCGGCGGCGCCTAGCAAATACGTCATCGCCATCGCTGCCGGCATCGCCGACGGCCTGGGGTTTGGCGCCAACACCCGCGCCGCACTGATCACCCGCGGCCTGGCCGAGATCATGCGCCTCGGCATCGCCCTCGGCGGCAAACCGGACACATTCATGGGGCTGGCCGGGCTTGGCGATCTGGCCCTGACCTGCAGCGACAATCAGTCACGCAACCGCCGCATGGGGCTGGCGCTAGCCAAGGGTTTGAGCGTCGAGCAGGCGCGTGCAGAGATCGGTCAGGAGGTGGAGGGGATTCAGACCGCACAGGAGGTATTCCTACTGGCCCAGCGCAGCGGCGTGGAGATGCCGATCGCCGAGCAGGTCTACCAAGTCATCTATCGGCAACTCGACCCGCGCAGGGCGGTGCACAATCTGCTCGAGCGGCAACAAAAAGCAGAATCGAACTAAGAAGCCTCCACGCGAATCATCAACAAGCGTCTTGCAGCCGCTTCATCCAGAGGCTCCCACCTGAGCAGAATTCCCGGCGCTTACCCCCCCTGGGAATCCAGGTAGTATGGACCAGGTCTTATCCTTTTCTCCCCGCATTGCCGATAACCAGCGGATGCGGTATAACCGGCGCGGTCAACCGGTCAACCACCGGGCGCCCTGCCATCCAGAAAAATAAGGGACGATTTATACATGTGTGGAATCTGCGGCATCTGCCACGACTCTGTCGAGCGCCCCATCGAGCGCCCTATTCTACAGGAGATGAACGACAGCCTAATCCACCGCGGGCCGGATGGTGAAGGGCTGTTTGTCGAGGGCAACATCGGTCTTGGTCACCGCCGCCTCAGCATCATCGACCTGGAGGGCGGCGACCAGCCGATCTTCAACGAGGATCGCAGCATCGCCATCGTCTTCAACGGCGAGATTTACAACTACAAGGGAGATCCGCGAACAGCTGCTGAAGAACGGCCACCAGTTCAAGACCCACTCCGACACCGAGGTGATCGTGCACCTCTATGAGGAGCGCGGCATCGACTGCCTAGAGGCGCTCAATGGCATGTTCGCCTTCGCCATCTGGGACAAAAACCGCCAGCGCCTGTTCATCGCCCGCGACCGGCTCGGCGAGAAGCCGCTCTACTACACCAGCCAGAACGGCGTCTTCGCCTTCGGCAGCGAACTCAAGGCGCTGCTGCGCAATCCAGACGTGAAGACCGAGATCAATCTGGATGCCCTCGACGACTTCCTCGCCTACGGCTATGTGCCGGCACCGCGTACCATCTACCAGAATATCCACAAGCTGCCGCCGGCCCACGTCCTGATCTGGGAGCGCGGCGAGATCAGCACCATCCGCTACTGGACACCGCACTTCGCACCCGACACCACACCCAGAAGCGATGACGACTATCAGGCTGAGCTGGAGGCGCTACTCGACGACTCGATCCGCATCCGCCTGCGCAGTGACGTGCCGGTCGGCGCCTTCCTCAGCG
>AASF01002151.1 GCA_000168735.1 Candidatus Endoriftia persephone str. Hot96_1+Hot96_2
CCTTCCCGAGAAGTACGAGATCCAGGACGTGCCTGCCGATATGACCGACGCTGTCGAAGAGTGGCGTGAGAAGTTGATCGAAAAGGCCGTCGAGCAGGACGACGATGCAATGGAGAAATATCTGGAGGGCGAAGAGCCTGACCTCGATACCATCCATGCCTGCATTCGCAAGGGCACCATCGCACTCGACTTCTTCCCCCACCTACTGTGGTTCCGCGTTCAAGAACAAGGGCGTGCAGTTGGTGCTGAATGCCGTCGTTGATTACCTGCCCAACCCGACCGAGGTCAAGCCCCAGCCCGAGGTGGACCTGGAAGGTAACGAGACCGGAGAGTTCGCCATTGTTGATGAAAGTAGGCCGCTGCGCGCCCTGGCCTTCAAGATCATGGACGACCGCTTCGGTGCCTTGACCTTCACCCGTATCTACTCCGGTGTGCTGAACAAAGGCGACACTGTGCTCAACACCTTCACCGGCAAGACCGAGCGCATCGGGCGTATCGTAGAGATGCATGCCGACTCCCGTGAAGAGCTCGACTCCGCCCGGGCCGGTGACATCGTCGCCCTGATCGGTCTGAAAAATACCCAGACTGGCCACACTCTGTGTGACCCGAAGAAGCCCGCTACCCTGGAGCCGATGGTATTCCCCGATCCCGTGATCTCCATCGCCATCGCACCCACAGGCACAAGGGCGCTGCCGAGAAGATGGGTATCGCGATCTCCAAGATGATCCAGGAGGATCCCTCGTTCCGTGTCGAGACCGACGAAGAGTCCGGCGAGACCATCATCAAGGGCATGGGCGAGCTGCATCTCGACATCAAGGTCGACATCCTCAAGCGGTACCCATGGTGTCGAGGTCAACGTCGCGCAAGCCCCAGGTGGCCTACCGCGAGACCATTACCAAGCGCATCGAAGATAGCTACACCCACAAAAAGCAGACTGGTGGTTCGGGTCAGTTCGCCAAGATCGACTACATCATCGAGCCGGGCGAGCAGAACAGCGGCTTCGAGTTCGAATCCAAGGTGACCGGTGGTAATGTACCTCGTGAATTCTGGCCGGCGGTAGAGAAGGGCTTTGCGCTGAGCATGGAGTCGGGCACCCTGGCTGGTTTTCCACTGCTCGATGTCAAGATCACCTTGATGGACGGTGGCTTCCACGCCGTGGACTCATCGGCGGTTGCCCTACGAGATTGCGCGCCAAGGGCGGCCTATCGTCAGTCGATCCCGAAGGCGGGGCCCGCAGCTGCTGGAGCCGATCATGAAGGTCGATGTGTTCACCCCCGATGACCACGTAGGTGATGTGATCGGCGATCTGAACCGTCGCCGTGGCATGATCAAGTCCCAAGAAGCCGGTGCCACCGGCGTGCGCGTCAAGGGCCGATGCACCGCTGAGTGAGATGTTCGGCTACATTGGTGACCTGCGTACCATGACCTCTGGTCTGTGGCCAGTTCTCCATGGGAGTTCTCCCACTACGCGCCGGTGCCCCTGGCCAACGTGGCAGAGGCGGTTATCAAGGAAGTGCAGGAGCGCAACAAGTAGGCAGATGGTGATCTGATCCCGGGGGTTCAGCCCCCGGTGGGATCGCAATAAAAAACCGGGGGACAGGCTACTGGTCCCCCGGGTTTTTTTGCGCCCGCATATTTTGTGTGGGAGGAGGTTGGAGGGGCATCTGTCGGGTGTTACTCCCAACGAAAGCTGCGCGCCCCGATGGGCGAGAAACAGCGCACTGAATCCGAACAGAGTGACAAGTTCTGTCAACACATCCTGAAGGCCGGCGCCGTCGATCATCACTGCGCGGGCTGCATCCAGCATGTGGGTTAGGCGGCAGCAGCAGCGCGAACTGCTGCACCAGCGCGGTTGGAACCCTCGAGCGAAAACCAGACCCCCGGAGAGCAACATCATCGGCCAGCTGATCAGGTTGAGGATGCCGTTTGCCGCCTCCTCACTGCTGAAGCGGGCGGCCACCAGCAGTCCGACGCTGATCATGCTCAGGGTGCCGGCGGTGAGGATCAGAAACAGCAGCCAGTAGGCACCGTGCATTCTGAAGCCCACCAGCAGATTGGTGCCTGGTGTAGACCAGCGAGGTGACCAGCAGGATCATCAGCAGGCGCGAGGGCGACTTGGGCAGTGAGGAACTCGAAGGCGGTTAGGGGAGTGGCGTGGAGCCGCTTCAGCACCCCGTTCTTGCGGTAGCGCACGATCACGAAGCCGACCCCGAACAATGAGCTGAACATCACATTCATGCCCAGGCACCCCGGGCACCACCCAGTCGACGTAGCGGATCTCCTCACCGCTCACCGCCTGGCGCTGCAGCGGGCTGTCGCCCAACAGCCGTTCGAGCACATAGCCGTTGGCGGAGTTGCTGTTGATCCAGTATTGCGCGTCCTGCAGATCGAGCAGCATGTCGAGTTGATGGCGATCGACCTTGCTGATCGCGGGCTCCAGGGATTGCAGCGCAATGAACTGGATGTGGCGGGTCTGCAGAAAACGCTCAGAGCGCCGGCTCCCCGCTGTCATCACCAAACACCCCGACCTTGAAGAGGTGTTGGTCGCCGCTGGTGAAGCGCAAAGCGCAAAGCCGATCACGATGAAGAGCCGGCAGCAGGATGTTCCAGGCCATGGCGGTGCGATCGCGCAGAAACTCATTGTTGCGGGCGACAAAGATGGCAAACAAGCGGCGTGGCGACATGTCAGGACCTGAGGTGGTGGCCGGTCAGTTCCGAGAAACAGATCCTCCCAGGGTGGGGGAGCGGACCTGTAGTTGTCTGAGTGAGATACTTGATTCGACCAGACGCCGGATGGTGCGGTCAGGATCCTGTGAGAGGATCTCCAGACGATCCCCAACCGGGTGACGTGTCTCACCGTTCTGCAGGGGAAAATCGTCGGGCAGCGCGTCGAGGGGCAGGGTCAGGATGGTATTGTCGTAGTGGTGATCGAGCAGTGCCCGCGGCGAGCCCTGACTGATGATTTTGCCGTGATCCATGATCACAATCTCATCACACAGTTCATAGGCCTCTTCCATGTAGTGGGTGGTCAGCACCAGGGTCTTGTTCTCCGCCTTGATGCGTTCCACCTGCTGCCACAGATTGCGCCGGGATTGCGGATCGAGGCCGGTGGTTGGTTCGTCGAGGAACACCACCTGGGGATTGTTGATCAGGGGCGATGGCAAGTAACAGACGCTGTTTCTGTCCGCCGGAGAGCTTGTGGGTGTCGCGATCGAGAAATTCCTGCAGGGCGCAGATCTCGATCAATTCGTGCAGCGGCCGGGTTTTTTCATAGAAGCGACTGAATAGCCGTAGTACTTCGTCGACCCGGATATACTCCTGCAGCGCGGTGTGCCTGGAACATGATGCCGGCTTCGCTGCGGAACCGTTCACCCAAGGGGTTCGCCGCGATAGCGGATGCTGCCGGAGCTGGGTTTCTTAATCCCCTCAAGCATCTCCACGGTGGTGGTTTTGCCTGCCCCATTTGGGCCAAGCAGCCCAAAACAGATGCCCTTGCGGGGATAGAGAAACTGATGCCATCCACAGCACGCACGCCGGCATAGTGCTTGCTAAGGTTTTCTACCTCAATCATGCTGATCGGATCCGGCGCAGGCTCATCCGAGAAAGATCACCTCGACCTCGGCCACATCGCTTTGCCACGCCCTCGATCTCGATTACGCTGACCTCGGGGTCGATGCCAACTTTGGCGAAGGAGGGGATCTTGCTCCAGTCGAGCTGCGCGAGTGGGTGGTCGCTGCCACTGCAGAGTCTGCAGGCGGGCTACCTGGACCACATCGACATAGTTGGCCAGCTCGCCGCCATCATAGCTGAGATCCTGATAGCTGCCCGGCACCTTGATCAGTGACTCGGGGAAGCCCCAGGACTGCAGGATACGCTGCCCAATGGGTGCGCTGATCAGTTCGATCAGCCGCTCTAGCTCTTCCCGGTCGTCGATCAGCTTCGCGTCGTGCTCAGCCATGGTGAGGATCGGCAGGGTACCGATATTGTGGATCAGGCCGGCGAGCATCGCCTGTTCCCGGTCCAGGTGCTTGAGGTTGGAGGTGAGCACCCGGGACAGGGCCGCCACCTGAACACTCTCCTCCCAGGCCTGGCGAAAGCGCTGGTCGAGCTGCTCGCTGGTGGGCTGAAAGATCTGCTGCATGATCAGGCTGACCACCAGACTGCGCACCATGCGCGTGCCGAGTCGCGCCACTGCCATCTGCAGATTGTCGATCGCTACCCGGCCACGGTAAAGCGGGCTGTTGGCGACTTGCAGCAGACGTGCGGAGAGGGCCGCATCGGTGGCGACGATATCGGCGATTGACTTGGCCGTGCTCTCCTCGCGCTCGAACGAGTCGCGTACCCGCAACGCCACTTCGGGCAGGGTCGGTAGAGTCAGTTTGTGATTGTCAATCGCCTTGAACAGCGACGTCAGAAAGGCGTGTTCGTCTATCATCTCATTCCTTGGTTACGACTTCCTCAGTGAACGGGTAGGGCAGCTCGCGCAGCTGCAGTGCCGGTCCCGTCTTGCCCAATAGCACCCGACCGCTCTCCGCACTGGCGATCTCGATTACCGCCAGCAGTTCGTAGCCGTCGTTGGTGGGGCGGGCATCCACCACCTTGCCGGTGCACTGGGCGGAACTGCTCTGCTCGGCGAACAGTTCATCGCCAGGCTGTGGCGGCTGATCGCTCTCCAGATGGGCAAGATACATGCGGCGT
>AASF01002150.1 GCA_000168735.1 Candidatus Endoriftia persephone str. Hot96_1+Hot96_2
TTAGCTTGCTGGCCACCTCGGTGGTGGCGGCGGAGAGCTTGAGAGTATCTTCTGAGAGGGACTGGAAGGCCTGGGTGAAGTCGGAGGAGAGGGCTTGGTTGCGGCTCTCAGCACTATTCAGGGCCTCGCTGAAATCGTGGTTGCTGCTGTCGAGGTGTTGCTGCAGCTGCTGCAGCGTCTCTTCCAGATCCGATATCTTGGTGTTGAAATCCCGCGCCCGGGGTTGTGGCTCTGAATCCTGATCCAGATGGATCAGGTTTTCTGTGGGTGTGGTGATCTCGGTCGTCTCTTCTGAGGCGACAGACTGTTTTGCTGACATGATTTGATCCTCCAGCCTATTTTGTCCGGGTGCAGGTACCAGTCAATGGGAGTAAAATTCGCCCCGGATTCAACAAAGTAGCATATTATGAAATGCGAATATATGGTGTTTTTCAGGCCCGGGGTGAGGTTTTGCTGCTTTGCCGTGTTCAGAAGCGGATCTCCGCGGCTGATGCCTTGGCTGCCGATCCATTGCTAAACGGGAGATAGAGGGTATGGAGTGGTTGGATCAACTGCCGTTGGGGACACTGGCCATCGGCTGTCTGTTATTGGGGTTTGCACCATTTTTTCCGGAACCCCACATCTGGGAGAAGCTGAAGATGCTGCGGGCGGGCACCCTGACGCGGGCCATCGATATCTTTGATCTGCTGTTTCACGCTGCCCCGTTTCTATTGCTGTTGCTGAAGCTGGTGAGGATGGGGATGCAGGACTTGACCAGTATCACTGGGATGCTGCATTAGGCTTGAAAAACAGCCACTCAATCAAGTTCAGCCTCATCGGATTGCCTGATCATAGGGAAGGGCATGTTGGCAGATCCTTGCAGACCATGGATGGCTCTCCTAGGCTTTTAATCGGGAATTAGCTTCATTACACAAAGGTTGATCGTAGACTGAGGTCGGGGATCCGATCTCGCAGAAGAGCATCAGAGTGCTCCCTAAGTGACCAAGATGATAACATCATGGCCAATCTATGCATTCGATGGTACCGGTAACGAAGACAACCCCGGAGAAGGGGGAAGACACTAACGTCCTGAAATTTTTTCGGCGCCTACGAGGATGCCTACAGTGGGCCTGGGAAGTGCTTTTACGTAGCAGTGTGTGGGCAACTCGCTATTCTGTGCTCGGGGACCTCTTCGGCAAGATGCTGGGGATCGGTGGCCACCAGCGTATCGGCGAGGCGATGGACCAGCTCGAAGCGAACTTCCGCAACGGCGATTGTGATATCGATATTATTGGATTCAGCCGTGGCGCTGCGCTGGCGTTGGAGTTTGCCAATGATATCCTGGAAGAGGGGGTGAATGGCGAAGAGGCGCCTACGATTCGCTTCATGGGGCTGTGGGAAACGGTCGCTTCGTTCGGCATCCCAGGCAACCGCATCAACCTGGGTTACGACCTCACTCTGCCCTATATCGTGCAGCATTGCTGTCACGCAATCGCACTGGATGAGCGGCGTCAGTTGTTTCCACTGACCCGGGTGGTGCAGGATGCCTATTCGGACCGGGAGCTACGCGATATCCGTGAGGTCTGGTTCCGTGGCTACCATTCTGATGTCGGTGGTGGCAACAATAATGAAGGCCTCTCCAACATTCCGCTCTACTGGATGTACCAACATGCCCAGCGCAATAAGCTGCCGCTGGATGACGCACAAATCAAGAAAGCCAGCGGCGGCAGCGACTCCTGGGCTGAATGCAAGACTCCGGGAATGGATCTGATGGCGAATAAAAAGCGCACTATCTATGCGACAGATCTGGTCCATAACAGCGTTATGCGACGCACCAAGGCCGGGCGGTTTGCTGCAAACAACCCCCCAGTTGGGCTGTGTGTTGTTGATGATCCGGGGGAGATTTGTGCGCAAGGGGTTTGAAAAGCCCTGAAGTCTTGTACTCCGTCCCAGATATATCTGGGACGGGAGTAACAAGCGCTAGGTTCCGCTGCACAAATATCTGTTGGATTGAGGTGCTGTCCAGGCAGCGGGCAGCCTCGGAGGCTGAGTGGCTACAAAATTCCTGTCTGCTGGCATAAAAAGAACTGTTGCGATAAGCCGCCTGGCCTTGGATATAGTCAAGCAGTCTGAATACAACGACTAACACTGAGGAATGTCAGGAATGGCTGAACTTTTTTCTGCTGATTGGATGAACGAACTGAAAGATGCCTGGAACGCTGATCCAGAGGTCAAAGACAAGCTGGCCGAGATCGGTTTCAACTCCACCATCACCTGTGGCTTCAAAGACGAAGAAAAGCCCCCCGTGGCGTGGTTTGTCGGTGGTGAACGGCGAGTGTGTGAGTGCCGGTGACTACGCCTGGCGAGACGATGGATTGGGACATGCGCGCCAGCCGCTCTGACTGGATGAAGTGGGTGGAGAAGGGTATCCGGCATGGCCAGGTATGGGCGCCGCCTTCGCCATGGGCAAGCATGAAATTCCTGCAGGGCAGACATTCAAAGGCATGCTCAAGGATCCGCGCATGGCGGGTCCCTTCATCAAGAGCTTCGGCACTGATGAAGCAGATTGGCGCCGAATAACTGGCCTCCGGTAGAAGCGCCGCTTGTGGCGCTTCTACGCTGTGAGCTATAGCCGGAACTCCTTCAGCGGCATCGGCTCCCCAACCCCATAACCCTGCGCATAGTCGACATTTAGCACCCGCAGCTGATTCAGAATAGTCTGATTCTCGGCCCACTCGGCGATCGTCTCCAGCCCCAGGATATGGCCGATCTGGTTGATCGACTCCACCATCGCATAGTCCACCGGGTCGGTGGCCATGTTGCGCACAAAACTGCCGTCGATCTTCAGATAGTCCACCGGTAGCTCCTTGAGGTAACTGTAGGAGGAGAGCCCCAGTGCCGAAGTCGTCCAGGGCGAATCGGGCAGCCGAAAGATTTCAGACGTTTGATCATTACCTTGACGTGTTCCACGATTGGCCACCGCCGCGGTCTCGGTGATTTCGAAACAGATGCTGCGAAACGGGATCCGGCACTACGTCGAAGAGTCGCTCCAGATAGTTGAGAAAGCCGTCGTCCGAGAGGGAGGTGCCGGAGAGGTTGATGGCGAACAGAAACTCTCCTGTTTGTTGATTCACCTCGGCCCATTGACGCAGGGTCTCCCCCTGGGTAGTGAAGAGTTCGCTGATGATCCAACGGTCGATCGCCGGCATCAGGATGTAGACGCTCGGCGGCAGGGATGAAATGATCGGGGACCACCGTATCCCCCGCCTCGTCGATCATCCTCACCAGCACCTCATAGTGGCGCCCATCGGCACCGTTGACCGGCACGATCGGCTGCACATAGAGATGGAAACGCCCCTCCTGTAGCGCCTGATTGATGCCGGCCACCAGGTGCATGTCGCCGTGGTGGCGGACCAGCGCGGTATCGCCAGTGTGGTAGGTATGGAGCCGGTTGCGGCCCTGCTCCTTGGCCATCTGGCAGGCCACATTGGCACTGCTGAGGATGCTCGAGGTGCTCTCATCGCCAGGCTTGAAGCCGAACAGGCCGATGCTGACTGCGACATCGTAGGAGCGCTCCTGCCAGGAGAAGAAAAAACTGCGAATGGTCTGCAGCAGATTGCTGCTGATCGACTCAGCCCGCTCTACCGAACAGTCGGTGAGGATCACGCCAAACTCGTCCCCGCCGACCCGCCCCAGCAGATCAAATCCCTTTAGCTGCGACTTGATAAGGATCGCCAGCTGGCGCAGCAACTCGTCTCCCGCATCATGGCCGCCGGTGTCGTTGACCAGCTTGAACTGGTCGATGTCCATAAAACAGACCACATGATGGGGACGGGGGCTGGCCGGCGTGCTCAGTAGCACCGCCAGGCGGCGCTCCAACTCGGCGCGGTTGAGCAGCCCGGTGAGCACATCGTGCTGCGCCAGATAGGCGAGCCGCTGCTCCGCCTCGCGGGATTCGGAGAGATCTTGCATCAGCAGCAGATAGTGGGGGCGCTGATCCAGCTCGAAGGGGCTGAGGGAGAGACGCAACGGGAACTCATCGCCGTTGCTGCGATAGCCGATCAGCTCGCGGATCCCGCCGTCCTCGGAGAAGCCCCAGTTCGATAGATACCAGGCAAGGGCGTGCTGCTCGCCGGGTGGTGCACTGGCCTCGAACAACTGCTCGAAACCGACCCCGATCAGATCCTCCTCGAGCCGGCCAAACATCATCTCTGCGGCCGGGTTGAAAAGCTGTACCAGACCGTCATCATCGAGCATGGCGATGCCCTCGGTGGCCGCCTCCACCAGGCTCTGCAGCTTCTGGCTCGTTGTCGCGCAACGCCTTTAGCGACTGTTCCCGCTCGGTCACGTCGTTAATGATCAGATAGATCAGCTCAGTGTCGCCGGTGGTGACTGGGCCGGCCTGGATCTCCACCTCCCGTTCTCGGCCGGAGGCGAGGCGATGGGTCTCCTGAAAGCTGCTTAGCTGGCCCTGCCGGATCGAGCCGAGCAGCTGGCCCAGTCGCAGCGGTTCTGCCTGGTTGAGGTCATGGAAGCCGAGTGAACGGAGTGTCTCTTCGGGGTATCCGTAGAAGCGGCTGGCGGCGCCTATTGGCCTCGATAATGTCGCCACAGGTGGCATCGAGGATCAGTTTGATCGCCTGGTTGGTCTCAAACATCTTGCCGGTAGCGCTGCTCTTTCTCACGCAGCACATCAAGCGCGTTGATCTGTTCGGTGATGTTGGTGGCGGTGCCGGTGGCGCCCTCGATCTCGCCCTTCGGGCTGAGGATTGGCAGCGCGTTGAAGCGCATGTGGATATCGCGCCCGTCGCTGGAGGCCAGCCGGGTGATATGGTTTTTCCAGGCGTGGCCGCTGAGTAGGTTGCGCAGCGCCTTGAACCTGGTTTTGCAGCTCATCGTCGGGGACGAACTCCAGCAGTGGGCGGCCGATCATCTCTTCTGCGTTCAAGCCAAAGGATCGGCCAGGCGGAGTCGTTGATCTGGGTGAGGTAGCCCTTGCGGTCGATCGACCAGATCAGATCTTCAGAGGTCTCGAGCAGTGTTACGGTAACGTTGCTCTGTGTGGCTGCGCTGGCGCTCTAGGATCATCCAGCGCCGATAGAGCAGCAGGCTCAGGATGCTGCTG
>AASF01002149.1 GCA_000168735.1 Candidatus Endoriftia persephone str. Hot96_1+Hot96_2
AACGAATTCGCCTTAGCTTCGTCTCAAGGAAAAACGCAACGCGGGCTTGCTTACTCAGGCGACAACACAATCCGAGAATGAGGAATCCGCAGGCCGCATAAGTCGGACCTCAGTGAAGAAACGACTGATGAAAAGTGGACATCTCAAATCGGTGAAATGGGGACAGTACGTATCAGCGTTGACAAAAGACAAAAATCACTGCCGACTCCGGCTACCATAACCGCGAGATGCTCGAATACCTCGAAGCCGAAGGCGTCGATGCCTATATCGCCGATACGGGCTTCCGCTCACGCGATCCGCGCTTCAAGGATCATAAGGAACCCAGGGAGAGAAACAGACGCAAGGATAAAGAACGCTTTACGCGGAGTGAATTCATCATTGATCGAAAAAAGCGGACCTGCCGCTGCCCTGCGGCACATGCCCTGTGGCTCAAGGCGAAGCGGGGCCCGCATAGGTCATCAATCTGTTCATGCAGTTTCAGGCCTATGAAAAGGACTGTAATAATTGCGGACTGAGGAAGCGCTGCCTCAGAAATGAACAACAGCACACCCCGCGACAGATCAATGTTGCACTAGACATTACCCAGGAGCAGAAGGCGGGAGTTATCGAACGGATGAAGCGCAAGATTGACAGCCCAGAGGGACGACATATCTACAGTCATCGGTTGGGTACTGTAGAACCGGTTTTTGGTCACATCACCGATGCCGTTGGCATCAAGCGATTCAGTCTCCGAAGCAAGCGCAAGGTGGATGGGCAGTGGAAATTGATGATGATGTTACATTACATCCTGAAGATTCACCGATATGGATGGGAATGGGCGTAAACCGAAGGACAGAGTGCGAGATTAATCTGCTCAGAGACAGAATTACGGACTAATCTAAAAAACAATGAATGAGCGCTGTCAGAAATAATCTGAACAAAAGAGTGTTTGTCTGAATTTGGTTTTTCGACAGGCTCGTTAGATTTGGAAGAGATGAAAAAACATACAAAAGCTATCACTGGTGCAGCATTTACATTAATTATGTCTTTTGCATGTTCTGTTATGTCAAATCAAAACAACAAAGAAATGGATAACAAACATAGGCATCAAACTTCAGCCGGCTTTCAAAATTATGCCCCCTGTGCAAACAGCCGCACCTAAAGGCACTTTTTTTTATCTGCGTAGATTTTGGGATTCAGTTTTTCTCCCGAGATGTCCCAGATGGGCATGTGCTACCTGAATTTGAAGCTTTGCAACTTCTAAATTCTGTTGAAGGCGACCGAGTAACCTGGTTAGGCCAAGCGAGTTTTCTTATTAGAATTGCAGGAAAAACAATCCTGACAGATCCTTTTTTAACGGATTTTGCTAGTCCCATTTCTTGGGCTGGCCCCAGGCGGTTTGTACCGCCTGGGATCCCTTTAGATAAACTTCCATCTATAGATATTGTGATTGTTTCACATAACCATTACGACCATTTAGAATGAATTGAAACCGTTAACTCCTTTNTAGCAAATAAAGATGCAATTCAAGTCAGTGGTACCCTTTGGTCTAAAATCGTTTTTTACTGACGAGAGGGTATATAAACGTAACAGCAATTACACTGGAACGATCAGATATCCATTGGCAACATAAAGTTAATTGCTTTACCTGCTGTTCACGAAATTCCGCGCGAAAGTACAGAACGAATCAAAACAAAACATTATTGGGCATCATGGGTTTAATACTAGGCCCTAAAAATAAAATTTACTTTATTGGTGATACCGGATATTCAAATACTATTTTCAAACAGCATTGGCAGCCGATCATGGCCCATTTGATTATGCAATTATACCAATAAGCGCTTATGAACCAAGGAAATTGATGTGGATGTCACATGTTACTCCTGAAGAAGCAGTTACAGTGGGGAAGGAAGTTGGCGCAAATACCTTAATAGCATCACATTGGGGGACTATTAATTTATCTGATGAACCGCCGTGGGAACCACCAAGGCGTTTTAGCCAGAGCAGGATTGTATAATGGATTCGCCGAGGAAGAACTATGGGTTATGAAAATTGGAGAAACCAGACCTCTTTAACAAAAAATTATACCTTAGCGATCATGGCAAACGAAGCATCTTTCAATCCAAGAAAATAATATTGATAGGCTATTTATTAACAAAAAAATCTAACAATCACATGCAGCGGACAGCAAAAAGCAGCGCTCATCGTACCTCGTCGCTCTGCTTTTTTCTGCCGCTGATGTGAGGCGTTAGGCGGTTAATATGCCTGGCGTCTAGCATGTTATTGAGAGGGCTCTTGGGAGAACATAGAATGAAAAATGCAAAGAAGTTAGTTTATGTGGGCATAGCAATGGCCTTGGTGATATTGACTGCAGGGTGGCGTGAAAGAGTCACGTAAGGGTTATAAAGAAATGCAATTCTCTGCATCATGTAAGTCCTGTGAGAAGCTAGACGGCTTCGTCTCACCAAGTCAGATTAATGATGAAATTCGCAAGATGGTGGGTAAATACAAAGGCGTAGGGGAAGCTGATAATGTTGCTATTCAAAAGTCTAGAGGAGTTGTCGAGACCTATCTGAGGCCAGATTTTATTGATGGAGGCAGATTGCCCAGAAATTGATAGTGAAAAATGGGCAATTGACTATTCATACAAACGCAAGCGTCCAGCATTACATAAAGGAATTGATATCCCTCAACCAAGAGGAACACCCAGTGAGGGCTATCGCCAACGGTGTTGTTGTGGGTAAATTCTTAAATGAGTTTAATAGAAAAGGTATCGAAATAATTTTGAGGCATACTCCAGAGCAGACAGGTCTGCCATTTTGGACGTATTCACAGTACACTCATCTCCAGGAGATGCCAACGTTGTCAATTGGTACGAATGTCAAGATGGGAGATGAGATTGGAAAAACGGCAAATACTGGAAAGATGGGAAGAAGAGTGCGTCGTGATGCGTTACACTTTGCCGTTCTCTACAGCAAGTACCCAGAATGGTCTAATGATGGAGTAGTGGTAACACCAAAAGACGGATATTTTATGGATCCGAATGCGTTTTATCGTCTTGATCCACCGTATGAATCACTATACCTTGGCAAAGCTACTGGGTGATCAAAAATGGGTACCAATACCTTACATGAATGCTGATGGAATATTGGCACCATCTGACACTAAGCGTATTTGGCCGTATGTTTGTAAATAGTACAAACTTAATAGTTGAATTACGTGGAATGGCCTAACAAGAGAAATAAACTTGAATCACAAAAGGCTGACGTCTTTTGTGATTCGGTTATTTGCAACGTTATGTGTGATTTTAAACTGAGGGTATTTATATGTTCATGATTGAGTATAAAGATATCGGCTGGTGGTATTGGTTGGTAACAGCAGGACTGCTTACATATGGTGTGTTGGGAGAGCCGATAGGATTTATGCTTGCTATAGGCCCTTACTGTGTTTCAGTTATTTCACTTCGTGCTTCGAGAACGTAGTATTACCGCCTTTCCTATTGCAAGTGCGGTTTTGGTATCTAATTCTTCTTCTTGTTGCGTTACCAGAGCCACTGCAATTGATATATTGGATCCCAACCATAGGTACGTGGGCACAGATAATATTTGGTTATTGTACTATGGCGCGCTGTGTTTCCCTTTTTCCATGGAATCGTAGTGAACAAATTTTCACCTTGATTTGCTAAAGAAAACATTCTTTTCTCGTCCAGTTCGAGGAAGTATTAAACAAGGTTTTGCAGCCTCTAAGTAAATTATAAGTTACACATAACAAGCAACTGTGGCCCTAAGTCAACCTATTAAGCCATATTTTCATTCCATTTACGTTGGTCCCGGACCATGGCATTGAGGATAACAATCAGCTTCCGAGTGCAGGCTGTGATGGCGATCTTTTTATGCGTTGCCTTGGGGGCAACCAGGCGGTTATAAAAACGCCGTAGGATAGGATTACACTGATCGAGGACAGGACGCTCATGTACAGCACAGTTCGCACACTGGCCCTGCTACCGCGGATACGACGCTTGCCACGCAAACGCCCGCTGTCACGGTTGAAAGGGGCAACGCCAGTCAAGGAAGCTATCTGCTTTGGCTTGAGTTTACCCTGCTCTGGCAGGTCAGCGAGCAATCGATAACCTTGCCAGCGCCTTTGTCCCATCTGCTTTTCTGCACTCTCCAGCAGCGCTTCAATTGAGTTGGATAAATGATTCGTGCTTCAGCTTGCGCCTCGCCTGACAGAAGGCCGATGCCGTGATCCGGGGGAGTGGCTTCCCGTCGCCTATGGTTTCAAAAAACTGGTCCAGCTCGTCTTGTGGTGTGCTCTTTCGAAAGTTCAGCATTAACGGAATCAGATGCTCAAAGGGAAGGGACCGTTTCCGCGTGAAATCTGTTCGGCGCTTCCCGGCGAAACGCATCAGAGCCAATAAGTGTCTTTATCGGCCTATAGATCTTCTCAAATGACCTTCAGGATAATTCTCTTTTCCATTGTCTCCGAGATGGGATTGTGATGCATTTCCAGCTCTCGATTGCTTGTGATAAGTTCGAATTATTATAATAAATACAGTGACTTGCGTGATAATTTAATGGCGCAGATATCTAATCTGTTATCCGTTTTTTCTTCTCCCGCGGTATCCCAAATCGCTGCCGTCTCTCCCATAGCGCCTTGCGACTGATGCCGAGCTGGCGGGCCATCTCGGTCTCGGTCATCTGGTCCTGATTTTCCAGCACGAATTGTCGAAAGTACTGCTCCAGTGAGAGTTGCTCGCCGCGCTGGTCTGACTTGCGCCGCCGGGTGGCGACTTGGTGGTCGATGGCTAGCAGGTCGGGGGTGATGGTCTCCCCATCGCACAGGATTACTGCCCGTTCGATGGCGTTGGCGAGTTCCCGTACATTGCCGGGCCAGTGGTAGCGCTTGATTGATGTCAGTGCGTCCCGG
>AASF01002148.1 GCA_000168735.1 Candidatus Endoriftia persephone str. Hot96_1+Hot96_2
CGCCTTGATCCGTGAAAGATCAACACTCAGGATCAACGGCGGGCCAGCTATGAATGAGGCAATGAACACCATTTTCCAGTTTGTCGGTTACCTTGGCGGCGCTGGCTGCCGGTGCCTTTGTAATCGCAAAAATTCTTATCAGGTCTGCCCTGGCGAGAAACCTGGCCTCGCACAAGACTCGTCTGTGGCGGCAGCAGCAGCAGGAGATGAATGACCATAAAAGAAAGGTCGATGCGCTGTTTCGCCAAGCCACCCGAATCCATGAGCGGGAGCTGGACGCACTTTCCGGGGCCTGGGGACGGCTTATCAACGCTATGAGCAGCGCCGAGCTGACCATGGAGAAGTCAGAGACCAGTATTGATTTTGACGGGATCAGCAATGACAAGCTGGCCGAGTTGATGGATGGGCAGGGTTTCAGCGATCGTTCCAGGAAGTTGTTGATGGCCTCCGATGACAAGCGGGAGACATATCTCGAACTACGTAGGAACAGACGTGTGGAGCTGGCTTTCGCTGCGGTCAGAGAATTCCATGAGTATGTGCAAAAAAACAGCATTTTTCTCGGCAACGATCTGAAAGAGCTGTTCATCGCGATTGACAAGATGCTGATGCAGGCGATCGCAAAAACGGATTGGGAGCTGGGTTTTGAGCTGCCTGCTGGCTGGACGAATCCCTTCAAACAACTGGTCGAGGAGCTGCAGCCGCAGCTTGATGAGCTGAGCGGCCTGATCCAGAAACACATCGCCCAAGAGAAGATGGTTTAGTTGCAGGGCTGATCGAACACTGTTCGGCTGCCAATCCGACAGTCCGTTAGTGCTTCTCCGAAATCCTCTCCCTGAGCCGTCCAAGGCGCAGCCGCTGGCGCTCATCGAACAGCCGCCGGGAGCCAGCCCATACCGCCAGGGTCGCGCCGAAGCCGGTCCCCGATGAGATCAGCAGCATGATCAGGATCTGATACTTGGCCGCCTCTAGCGGCGGACTGCCAGCAAGGATCTGGCCGGTCATCATCCCCGGCAGGCTCACCACCCCGGCCGCCGCCATCGCATTGATAATCGGAATCATGCCGGCGCGCAAGGCGTTACGGCGGATCTCTCCGATCGCACTCCTGCCAGGAGTGGCCAAGCATCAGCCGTGCCTCGATCTGACTGCGCTGCTCCCAAGCCAGTCTGGGTCAGCCGGTCGAGGCTGACTGCAATCCCCGACATGGTGTTGCCCAGCTGCATGCCGAGCAGTGGGATCAGATACTGCACCGAGTACCAGGGCTCGACACCGATGATCACTGTCAGCGCTAGCAGGGTGACGCTGAATGAGGAAATGAACATCGACAGGGTGCCGATGCCGATACCCCAGATGCCGGTAAAGCCGCGATGCTGGCGCGCCATCACCTCGTATCCCGCCACCAGCAGCATGAATAGTGCCAGCGCAGCGATGAAGAGTGGATCCGACTGGGCAAACAGGCTCTTTAGCTACCAGCCCGAGCCAGCAAGCAGCTGCACCACGCGTGCGAGCTGCCGCAATCAGCAGCCGGCCTCTCAATCCCCAGCGCAAGCCGCTGCGAAAGCAGTGCAGTGAGCAGCACCAGGATTGCGGCGATGGAGAGGTCGA
Organism: Candidatus Endoriftia persephone str. Hot96_1+Hot96_2; assembly: GCA_000168735.1. GTDB lineage: Bacteria > Pseudomonadota > Gammaproteobacteria > Chromatiales > Chromatiaceae > Endoriftia > Endoriftia persephonae. The sequence continues at coordinate 1,603 of AASF01002148.1, forward strand.
GAGGGGTGAGGCTGATCAGTTCCAATGTGAATAGCTCCAGGCGAGCCCTGGTTTGATCTGATAGTGGCGATTTGCCCACCCGCTGCTGCTGTTCAGGATCATGGGNGTGACCCAGATGGTGCTGCACTGGTGCTGTTGATGCCACTCGCCCAGCAGCCGCTTCGACCCGTCGGGTGTTCTCTCGATCGAGGTTTGCTGGTGGGCTCCCGTCGAGTAGCCAGGAATTTCTGGGCGTGAATTGGCTTAGTAGGCGCCAGCAGCGCCAGACGCTGGCGTTCACCGCTGGAGAGCGCGTGATACGCCCCAGTCGGGAGAGTCGGCGGGGAGTTGCAGGGCGTCGAGGGGTTGCACGGCCAGGTGATTCGAAATGATCGCGAACCCGCTCGCCCCACCAGGCACTCTCTGCCGGTAGCAGGGCGACTTGGCGGCGCCACTCGGTTGGTTCCATCGATTTACTGGAGCATCCATCCAAAACCATCTCGCCCTGATGTGGATCGAGATCGGCGATGGCCCGCAGCAGCATCGATTTGCCGCAGCCGGAAGGTCCGTTGAGGGTGACACACTCGCCGGCCTGCAGCTGCAGATCGAACGGCTGCAGCAGCGGTGTGCTGAAGCGGTGCAGGGAGAGCAGCGACATCTCAGACGCAGCGTGTGAAGATCAGATCCCAGACGCCATGGCCGAGGCGCTGGCCACGTTGCTCGAAACGGGTCAGGGTGCGATTCTCCGGGCGTGGGGAAAAGTTGCCAGGGCCGGCAGCATTTGCAAAACCCGCAGTGGAGGAGAGTACGCTCATCATATGCTCAGCATATTTCTGCCAGTCGGTGGCCATATGCAGATAGCCGCCGGGACGCAGTGCCCTGTGCACTAACTCGGCGAACTCGGGCTGCACGATGCGCCGCTTGTGGTGCCGCCTCTTCGGCCAGGGGTCGGGAAAGAAGAGCAGCACTCCCGGTCAGTGAACCCGGCAGGGATATGCTGGCGCAGCAGCTGCATGGCGTCGCCCCGCAGGATGCGGGCGTTGTGCGACTCCTGCTCAGCCAGCTTCAGCATCAGGCTGCCGACACCTGGGCCATGTACCTCAACACCAAGGAAGTTGTTCTCTGGTTCTCGGTCAGCATTTTGCGCCAGCGCATCGCCATTGCCGAAACCGATCTCAAGGATCACCGGTCGCTGGTTGCCGAACAGCTTGTCGAAATCGAATAATCCATCAGGGGCTTGGCAGCCGTAGTGCGGCCACAGCTCATCGAAGGCGCGTTGCTGGGCCTGGGTCATGCGTCCCCTGACGCAGGATATAGCTGCGAATCGGGCCGGTCGCTTTAAGGCGTTGGTTTCGGACATCGGGATGGGACTCCGGCCGCTTTGCAGCCGGAGTGGCTTGGGTTAGAAGAACAGGCCGTCCAGCGGTGAGGAGGCAGAGGCGAAGCGTTTGGCTGGCATACGCCCAGCTAGATAGGCCTCGCGGCCCGCTGCTATGCCCTTCTTCATCGCGCGAGGCCATCAGTAGCGGATCCTGCGCAGCGGCGATGGCTGTGTTCATCAGCACCCCGTCGCAGCCCAGCTCCATCGCCACTGCGGCATCGGAAGCGGTGCCAACGCCAGCGTCTACCAGGATTGGCACCCTTGCGTTCTCGACAATGGTGCGGATGTTGAGGCGGTTGCGGATGCCCAGCCCGGAACCGATCGGTGCGGCCAGCGGCATCACCGCGCAGCAGCCCAGCTCCTCCAGGCGTTTGGCCATGATCGGGTCGTCGTTGGTGTAGACCATCACGTCGAAGCCGTCCTTGATCAACTCCTCGGGCGGCGCTGAGTGGTCTGCACCACGTCGGGGAAGAGGGTCTTTTCGTCACCCAGCACCTCCAGTTTGACCAGGTTGTGGCCATCGAGCAGCTCGCGTGCCAGACGGCAGGTGCGTACCGCGGTCTTGGCATCGTAGCAGCCGGCGGTGTTGCGGCAGATAGGTGAACTCGCTCGGCGGCAGCACCTCGAGGATGTTGGGCTCGTCTTTGTTCTGGCCGAGGTTGGTGCGACGCACCGCGATGGTGACGATCTCGGCGCCACTGGCGTCGATGGCGGCACGGGTCTCCGCCATGTCCTTGTATTTGCCGGTGCCGACCAGCAGGCGCCGAGGTGAATTCGCGTCCGGCGACGCTGAAGCTGTCTTTAGGGGTATCGTGGGGACATCAGGTTTTGATCTAACTGTGTATTGGCTTTTAGGCTGGCGTGCTGCTTGAATCAAGGCGTCACGAGCAACCTTCCTTGGTGGGCTAGTCCGGCCCACGATCCCCTGTCGGGCGTTCGTTGCGCCGCGGTTTGTCCGCTGGACAAACGGTCGCTCCTCACCCCCCGCCGACGGCGTGGATGATCTCCGATACGGTCTTGCTCATTGAGGGTGTGGCCGTCGAAAGCGGAGCGAGGTACCAGTTCTTCGTTGACCTCGACCGCGATCCGCTGACCGGTCAGTGAGAGTAGTTCAACCAGGTTCGCCATATCTGTCTGGTCGGGGATTTGCTTTTCCTCGCCGTTTACGTAAATCTGCATCTCGTTTGTCTCAGATGAATAAAACGCAGGTTGCGGGGTGGGTTAAAAGGGAGAAGTTTACACTAATCCACCAAAACTAGAACAAGCGGGCCATATCGCGACATACCGGTATGTTTTCTGCGGGGGGGAGTGTGTTGCAGCAATGGAGTGAGGATCTTATTTCACCCGAGGGGGCGGGCACCCTGGAACGGCCTGTTTCTGCAGCGGGTGCGGCGCAGCCCGGAGGGAATAGCCTATCAGGCTTTCGATCGAGAGGCGAAAGAGTGGTGGGGTTTGACATGGGCTGAGATGGGCAGGGAGATCGCCCGTTGGCGCCAGGCGGCTGCTGCAGGAGGGATTGGAGCCTGGAGATCGGGTGGCGATCCAGCTGCGCAACTGCCCCGAATGGGTGATGTTTGATCAGGCGGCGCTCTCCCTGGGTTTGGTGACGGTGCCGCTCTACACTGACGACCGGGCCGATGCGGTCGCTTACATCCTGCAGGATGCGGTGGTCAAGCTGCTGCTGGTACAGGATGCCGGACGCTGGCGGCGCATGGTATCGGCATTGCAGGGGTTGGAGACGCTGCAACGGGTGGTGGTGTAGGAGGGCGCTGAGCAACTCCCTGAGTCGTCCCAGCATCAACGGGTTCGAGCCGCCGGGACCTGGCTGCCTGAGAGTGGGCCAGCATTGCAGCCGCGTAGTGCAGACCCCCATAGCCTTGCCTCGATCGTCTACACCTCCGGCACCACCGGGCGACCGAAAGGGGTGATGCTGAGCCACTGGAATATGTTGTCGGTGGCACATGCTTCGCTGACGGTGGTCGACTGCTACCGGCAGGATCTGTTTCTCTCCTTTCTGCCACTCTCCCACACCCTGGAACGGACCGCGGGTTACTATCTGCCGCTGATGGCCGGTGCGACGGTAGCCTACGCCCGCTCGGTGACGCAACTGGCAGAAGATATGCAGTGCATCCGTCCCACCGTGA
>AASF01002147.1 GCA_000168735.1 Candidatus Endoriftia persephone str. Hot96_1+Hot96_2
GATCAACGGCATTTCCGATCCGTTGCGAGTGATCGATCAGGAGATGGGGGTGATGCTGATGAACGGCGCTGCGCTCGATCAGTCGGTGGAGCGTGGTGACTGTGAAGGTAAGGCGACTTGTTATCAGAGCTGCCAGGGCATGAAGCCGCTTTGTGATGAGTACCCGGATGGTATGCCTGCCTGCCCGTTGAAGCGGGTTATCAAAACCAAACAGCCGCAGACGGAAACCCATCTCATTACTCTGGATGATGGCGAACAGCGAACCTATGAGTCCTCCTTCAGCCCCCTGGCTGAATGAGGAGAAGATCATGTACGGGGTGGTCGAGACCAGTCGCGATATCACTGAACATCTGGGGTTGCAGGCGCGGCTGCAGGAGCAGGATGACCATGTGGTTCAGCTGACCTATCTGGATCAGTTGACTGGGCTCCCCAACCGATTGCTTTTCATGGATCGCTTGCGTCAGGGGCTGAGTATCTCCCGGCGCGATAATCGGTCGCTGGCGGTGCTCTATATCGATCTGGATCGCTTCAAACAGATCAATGAGAGCTTTGGCCACGAGTTTGGTGACCTGATCCTGCAGGATGTGGCGCGGCGACTGCAGGGACAGTTGCGCGAAGGGGATACTCTGGCGCGCTTCAGTGGCGATGAATTTGTCGCGGTGACGGGTAATCTGGGGCAGCCTGAGCATGCAGGGATACTGGCGCAGAAGCTGTTGCAGGGATTTGATGAGCCCTTCTTCGTCAAAGATCAGAAATTTTATGTCACCGCCAGTATCGGTGTGAGTATCTTTCCGCAGGATGGACAGGACCCCGAGGCCCTGATGAGAGAGGCCAATACCGCGCTGTTTCAGGCGAAAGATGAGGGGCGCAATAGTTTTCAGTTCTATCGCGATGAGATGACTGTCCAGGCGTTTGAGCATGTGCTGATGGAAAATAATCTGCGCAATGCGCTAATGGAGCAGCAGTTTGAGATCTACTACCAGCCTCAGGTGAGTTTTGATACAGGTGAGCTGGTGGGGGCCGAGGCGCTGATTCGTTGGAACTTGCCCGGAGATGGGAATTGGTTTCGCCGGCGAAGTTTATCCGCTCTGGCTGAAGATACGGGGTTGATCCTGCCTATCTGGGGAGTGGGTGACGCGGAACCACCTGTCAGCAGATAGTGGATTGGCTGAAGCGGGGGATCCCGGTGCCAAGGATCGCGATCAATCTGTCGCCCAAGCCAGTTTAACGACAAGCACCTGCTCGAAAATATCATCAGGATTCTTGACGAGACAGGCTGCCCCTCTGAACAGATCGAATTTGAGGTGACAGAGGGGCAGATCATGGAACGCAGTGAGCGGGGCTATCGGTGTTCTGGAGGCGTTACGCAAAAATGGCATCACGGTGGCTATTGATGATTTTGGCACCGGTTATTCGTCACTCAGTCAGCTGAAACAGCTGCCTTTGAACAAGCTGAAGATTGATCACTCCTTTGTGCGGGATCTGCCGGATGATATGGATAGCCGGGCGATTGCTGAGGCGATCATTGGCATGGGCAGAAGCCTTGCGACTTTCGGTTACGGCAGAGGGCATTGAAAATCAGGCTCAGGCTGAGTTTTTGCAAAGCGCCGGGTGTTACACAGGCACAGGGTTTTCTCTATCAGCGGCCGGTTCCTGCGGCTGAGTTTGAGAAATTCCTGTTGGATAGTCAGGCCGACCTCTGTCTGTCAACGCCTGTGCCGGGGTGCCACCCGATTAGTTGTTAATCCCCTTTCTTAGCTGACGGTGGAATCTGATGATTGTGGTGTCGTGGATGACGATTCTCAGATTCTGGACAGATGCAATGAATCTTTTTTTCAGGTGATTTTAAGTTCAAGATGGTAAGGTTCTTCGGTTATTTCATCTCCAAGTCATTCCTAATTCTCGGGCAGATTGAATTCCTAGTCTTTGCTGGATCCGTGTGGGCGGCATTGATGCTGCAACAGCTGTTTTCTAAGCAGTTGATGCTGGAGCGGACGGAGATGCTCACCTCGTCAATCATCTACGCAGTGGTGATGATGATGTCGATGGTGGCGCTTGGGCTCTATCAGCGTGGAGTGCTGGAGCGGGCCTCAGGTCTGATTCTTCGCCTGATTCTGGTATTTGCCTTTGGCGTCGTCCTGATGAGTCTGATCTTCTACATCTTTCCCGATGTGGCTATTCCCCCGAGAGAATTTGGTCTTAGTCTGCTGATCTCGATAACCGGCGTGCTGATGCTGCGATCGGTGTTTGTTCGGGTGACTCGCGCCGACTCACGCAAGCGCCGGGGTGCTTGTGTTGGGTACCAGGAATGCAATGCCGACAGGATCGAGGATCTTTTCAGCACAAATTCCCGTTTGGGTTATGTGGTGGTGGGTTACATCAATCTGGGCGACAGTATCAGCCTGATTGAAGAGTGCCGGCAGATTCCAAAAGATCAGGAACTCTATGATATCGCCACCCGGATGGCGGTGGATGAGGTGGTGGTGGCGGTGGATGATCGTCGAAAAGGCCTACCGGTGAACGAGTTGATCGATTGCAAAATGAAGGGGGTAGAGATACTGGATCTGCTCACCTTTTACGAAAAAGAAGACTCGATAATCAAGATCGATCTGCTTCACCCTAGCTGGATCTTCTTCTCAAGCGGGTTCTACAGTGGTGGATTTTCGATTCAGCTTAAGCGGCTTCTGGATGTTTTTGTCAGCCTTGTGCTGTTGGTCTTGGTGGTACCCTTGCATGGTTTTGGTCGCGTTCGCCAGCCTGATTGAATCTCGTTGGCGTGATCCCGTTCTTTATCACCAGACCCGGGTAGGGAAGGACGGGAAATTGTTCCAGATCCATAAGTTTCGCAGTATGCGAGTCAATGCTGAGGCTGAGACACGGTGCCCGATGGGCGAGTGTGAATGATGATCGTATCACCAAGCTTGGCGCTTTTCTGCGATTTACCCGGCTGGATGAGCTGCCGCAACTCTACAACGTGCTGAGGGGTGAGATGAGTCTGGTGGGGCCGAGGCCGGAGAGGCCAGAGTTCGTCAGGCGCTTGACTCAAGAGATCCCCTATTATGAAGAGCGGCACAGGGTAAAGCCGGGGCTGACAGGTTGGGCGCAGCTGATGTTCAGTTATGCAGCGAACCGGGAGGATACCAGGAAAAAGCTGGAGTATGACCTCTATTACGTTAAGAACTCGAGCCTGTTCCTGGACCTGATTATTCTGCTGGAGACGGTTGAGGTGGTGTTGTTGGCAAAGGGTGCACGATAAGCCTCTTTTGCTGGTCTCCGCAAGGTCGCTGATGGTAACTCAATGTGACCGACAGGCTCGTGTGGATGTGTAAGACTTCGATCCTGATCATTCAGTCTCGTGGGGCTTTTTAGCATCATCCTCATTGATTCTCAGGTCGAGGGCTTCAAGGCTCGTTCAGAACCTGAGAGAGTTCTTCATCTGCGGCTGGCTTCATCGGAAGGATAGCTCTGCTCGACATCCACTGACTTGAGAAGAAATTCGTTGAGTTCAGAGGGATCGAGAGTGACCGAGTCATCATCATGCTCCAGAGGAAAGTCGTCTATATCCAAGATGGGTGTGGACACGTCTTTGTGCCAGACCGGGTGGTTTGGAAGCCACTCCTGGCCTTTTTTGCGGATCTGCTCCCAGACCTCGGGTGCTTGTTCCGACAGCAATTCGTCGACCTGTTCAATCCATGCGACAAACTGTTTCTCATCTTTTTTGAGCAGAGCGAGCTCAAGTGCCCTGGAGATCAGTGCGATGTCAGATGGTGACTCATGGAGTGCTTCATCGAGTGCATTCTGGGCATCAGAATAGCGACCGTAGGCGATATTGGTATCGATTTGCGTCCGTAGTTTCTCAAGGTTGCTGACGGGCTTTGGTTCCTCAAGCACCTGTTGAGCAAAGCTTTCATCAGTGTCATCGATTTTCTCCAAGGCCACTCTTTGCCATGGCGGCTTCGGCGGGAGATGGCCGAGGCTGGTGGGGAATCAGGTCTTCAGCTTCGCTTAGTGTCAGAGACTCATTGAGGTCGTGCTCCTCCTCTTCCCGCATGCGCATCCAAAGCAGCGCAAACAGAGCGAAGATAAGTGCGATACCCAGTCCAATCAACAGTATCCAGTCTGGAGACGACTCGGAGACCTCCTTTTCGTCAGTGGGTGTCGATTCAACTGGTGCTGGTGTATCAGTGGCGATCTCGATTGGAGACGGCGCTGGCTGAGGCTTTTCAATCGCTGCGGGGACAGGTATAGCAGATGTGGCAGACTCTTCGGCCGCGGCAATTTTCTGCTCTTCTGCCACGATACGCACGGCTTCTTCCCTGAGCTCACTGAGGATCTGCTCCATCCCTTCCAGGCGAGCTCGAAGCAGTCGATTCTCATCTCGTACTTCGTCCAACTGTTTGGAGACTTCGCTTAACTCATTTTCCAGACGTTCCTGATTCTCGTCCGAAATCAGTTTCAGATCCTCGTTGCTGACCGGGACCAAACGCAGCAGCGACTCTTCCTCTACCTGCGGTTTGGCTGCATCAGGCGTTGTTGATGTTGCCTCTTCTTCTGCGGTCGCGAGTTGGGATTCAGCGATGCCCGGATTGTTCCGCATGCTCTGGCTTCTTTGTCTCTGGCGGAGCGGTAGCCACCGATTCGGTCACGGGCGCGGCTGTCTGAGATGCTGGAGTGGACGGCTTTGGTTGGGGTGCCCGGGTGGCTTGCCGGATCTGCTCGCGGCTCGGGATGGCTAGCTTGGCCCCTTTGCGCAGCAGATTGATGTTTCCATTGATGAAAGCCTGGGGGTTGTGGCGAAACAAGGCCTGTGTCATCTGATGCGTGGAAACGCCACTGCTGGGGCGGGTGCGTTGTGCAATCTGCGACAGGGTTTCACCGCCCCGGACCGGGCCATATACATCTGCGTTGAAGCTCTCCGTGTTGCACCTTGGGCGCGGTTTTAACAGGCTTGGCCTTT